>CANFTU010000004.1 GCA_947450005.1 Comamonadaceae bacterium
CGGACAAATCGGTCATGGTCGGGCTTCAGTTAACGGTATTCAGATGGGCGCAGCGCAGCGCAGGCAACGCAGGGCGCCGCATTGGGGCTTGGCGCTGATTGACGTTAACGTAAACGTCAATCGAGCCCGCACTGTAGCGCATCCCGCCGCGAGGGCGCATGAGACGGCCCCAGCGCGCACCATGCTTGCACTGGTGATAATGCAAAAAACCACCCGCACCGCATGACTTTTCTCGCCCTAGATATCGGCAACACCCGCTTGAAATGGGCGCATTACGCCGCGGCCACGCCCGGAGCCACGCTGCTGGCGCAAGGCGCGGAGTTTTTGCCCAATATCGACAAACTGGCCGACGGCGCGTGGAGCCAAATCAGCGCGCCCGCGCAGGTGCTGGGCTGCGTGGTCGCCGGGGACGCGGTACGCCGCCGGGTGCGGGACCAGATGGAGATGTGGGACGCATCAGCGCAATGGATCGTCCCCACAGAAGCCGAGGCCGGCATCCGCAACGGCTATGACCACCCCAGCCGCCTGGGCGCGGACCGTTGGGTCGCCATGATCGGGGCCTACCACCGCATGTGCGCAGCCGGCCCCGCGCGCCCGCTGGTGGTGGTTATGGTCGGAACCGCGGTCACCGTGGACGCGCTGGACGCGCAAGGACATTTTTTGGGCGGCCTCATCCTGCCGGGCCACGGCATCATGCTGCGCGCGCTCGAGTCCGGCACCGCCGGCCTGCATGTGCCGACCGGCGAGGTGCGCAGCTTTCCCACCAACACCAGCGACGCGCTGACCAGCGGCGGCACCTTCGCGATTGCAGGGGCGATTGAACGCATGGTCCAGCACACGCAGGCGCGCTGCGGCGCCCAGCCGCTGTGCCTGATGACGGGTGGCGCGGCCTGGAAGATGGCACCCAGCATCACCCACCCCTTTGAACTGGTCGACAACCTGATTTTTGACGGCCTGCTGCGCATCGCCCGCGACAAGTACGCGCCGGCCCCTGTCTGATTCCCCACCCAAGCCGCCGCCATGACCCTTGCCACGGAACCCGCAAGCCACGAAGTCATCGGCGCCTGCCCGCACGACTGCCCCGACACCTGCTCGATGGTCACCACGGTGCGCGACGGCGTGGCGATCAAAGTCCACGGCAACCCGGCGCACCCGCAAACCGGCGGCGCGCTGTGCGCCAAGGTGGCGCGCTACCCCGAGCGAACGTACCACCCCGACCGCGTCTTGCAGCCCATGCGCCGCGTCGGCCCCAAGGGCGCAGGCCAGTTTGAACCGGTGAGCTGGGACGTGGCGCTGGACGACATCGCCGCACGCCTGGGCGACCTGGCGGCACGCGGCCTGCAGCAGGCCGTGCTGCCCTACAGCTATGCCGGCACCATGGGCTACGTGCAAGGCGAGGCCATGGCGATGCGCTTTTTCAACCGGCTGGGCGCTTCACAGCTGGAGCGCACGGTCTGCGCCTCTGCGGGCGGACAGGGCCTGGGCTATACCCTGGGTGGCAAGGTCGGCATGCGGGTGGAGAACTTTGTTGACGCCCGGCTGATTCTGATCTGGGGCAGCAACTCGATTGGCAGCAACCTGCATTTCTGGGCTTATGCGCAGGAGGCCAAACGGCGCGGTGCGCGGCTGGTGTGCATCGACCCGCGACGCACCGAAACCGCGGATAAGTGCCACGACCACATCGCGCTGCTGCCGGGCACCGACGCTGCACTGGCGCTGAGCCTGATGCAGCAGCTCATCACCCACGACTGGCTGGACCACGACTACCTGCGCGAACACACGCTGGGATGGGAAGACTTGCGCGCGCGCGCCCTGGAGTGGCCGCCCGAACGCGCTGCGGCCGTGTGCGGCATAGAGGCCGCACAGATTACCGTGCTGGCGCGGGCCTATGGCGAGACTGCCCGAGCCGGGCAGCCGGTGGCGATCCGACTGAATTACGGCATGCAACGCGTGCGCGGCGCGTCCAATGCGGTGCGCGCGGTGTGCTGTCTGCCTGCGCTGGTCGGCGCGTGGCGGCACGCGGCGGGCGGGCTCTTGCTCACCAGCTCGGGCACGCACAGCAGCAACGACGCGCTGCTGGAGCGTCCCGACCTCAGCCCCAATGCGCAGGAGCGGCTGATCAATATGAACACCATCGGCGACGACTTGCTGCGCCCGGCCAGCCCGGAGTTCGGCCCGCGCATCGACGCGGTGGTGGTTTACAACTGCAACCCGCTGGCGATCGCCCCGGACTCCAGCAAAGTGGCCCAGGGCTTTGCCCGCGAAGACCTCTTCACCGTGGTGCTGGAGCACTTTCAAACCGATACCGCCGACTACGCCGATTACCTGTTGCCCGCCACCACGCAGCTGGAACACTGGGACATCCACAGCAGCTACGGCCATACCGATGTGCTGCTCAATCGCCCCAGCATCGCGCCGCTGGGACAGGCCAAACCCAATACCGAGATCTTCCGCCTGCTGGCCGCGCGCATGGGCTTTACCGAGCCCTGCTTTAGCGACGACGACCTCAGCCTGTGCCGCCAGACCTACGGCGATAGCGTGGACTTCGAAGCCCTGCTGCGCGACGGTTTTGTGCACTTGCCTTGGCCGGATGCGCCGTTTGCGAATGGCGGCTTCCCTACGCCCTCGGGCAAATGCGAATTCAGCAGCCCGCGCCTGGCCGCCGCCGGCCACGACCCGCTGCCCGACTACCTGCCCAATTACGAGCGCCCCGCGCCCGGCAGCCGCCACCCGCTGGCCATGATTTCGCCGCCCGGGCGCAACGCGCTCAATTCCAGCTTTGTGAACCTGGTCTTTTTGCACCCCAAGCCCGGCCCGGTGCTGGAAATCCATCCACTGGACGCCGCCGCGCGCGGCATTGCAGACGGCGCGCTGGTGCGTGCTTTCAACGACCGGGGAAGCTACCTGTGCCGCGCCGAAGTCAGCGAACGGGCCCGCCCCGGCGTGGTGGTGGGGTTGGGTGTCTGGTGGCGCAAGATGGGGCCTGGCGGGACGAATGTGAACGAGCTGACCAGCCAGGCCCTGACCGACCTGGGCCGTGCGCCCACGTTTTACGACTGCGCGGTGGAAGTCGAACGCGCGGACGCTTAAGACGCGCCGCGGCGCCTGCAAGCGCTTAAAAGCGCTGCCCGAACTTCAGCACCCGCGTGGCAATCCAGGTCTCCGCCAGAAAACACACGAGCGCGGCAAGAAAGCAAATCACCCCGGCCAGAAAGCCGGAAAACGCCAGGCGCAAGCCCTGGTAGTCCAGCGTTTCGCCCAGAAACAGCACGATGATGGTCAGGCCAATGCTGACCGCACACAGCGTCAACAAGGCGATGCTGCCGTTCGCCAGTAACCCCCGGGTGCGCAAATCCACCAACTCGCGTCTGTCCGATGCGTCCTGCTCTATGTCGCGCTCATGCTTCAAGCGCGCCTCGATAAAACGGGCCCGGTCAATGATGCGGGCCAACCGGTTCGACACCGCGCCAATCATGCCGGCCACGGCGGTGAGCAGAAAAACGGGGGCAATGGAAAGCTGAATGCCGTGGGCAACGGTCTCGGGGTCTAGGAAAGTGGACATGCGGAAGCGGGGGTAGGGAAGCAGGGGGCAGTATGACGGCTTGAAATGCACACCGGCGGGTTCATGAAGGCCAGCGCAGGGTAAGAGTCACCATAAATACTGTATATATAAACAGTTAATATCACTCTGACCCAATTAACCGCTGTCCGCGTATCGATTCGGCTGCCCCATCCGCATGCAACGCCCGCCCCCACCCGATTACGCCGAACTGCATTGTCTGTCCGTCTTCAGCTTTCAGCGGGGTGCGTCGCTGCCCGATGAGCTGGTGCAGCGCGCCCATGCGCTGGGCTACCGGGCGATGGCGTTGACGGACGAGTGTTCGGTTGCGGGCATGGTGCGCGCGCATGAAGCCGCGCGGGCCGCGGACTTGAAGCTGCTGCCGGGCGCGGAGTTTGGCGTGATGCCGTCAGGCGCAGCCCAAGGCGGCGGGACGCCGGATGTGCTGTTTCGCTTCGTCGCCTTGGCGCACGACCTGCAAGGCTGGGGCAATTTGTGTGCATTCATCACCAGCGCGCGCCGTGCCGCGCCCAAGGGGCAGTACGAACTGCGCTGGCGCACGCTCGCACAACAGCGGCATGCGCCGTCCCGCGCAGAGCCACGCATCAGGTCGGTTACCAGAACGGAAGGTTTTGACGCCTGGCCCGCGCTGGATTGCAACGAAATCATCTTGCTGCTGCCGCCAAGCTTGCCGGTGGAACATGCCTGCGCCATCGCAACAGCTGCACGCATGCGCTACGGCGCGGCGGTCTGGCTGGGGCTGGCACGCGGCCTGGGCACACAGGACGCACGCAACAGCTTGCGCCTGCAGCAGATTGCGCACTTCACCGGCGTACCGCTGGTGGCTGTGGGCAGCGTGCAAATGCATCTGCGCTCGCGCAAGCCTTTGCACGACGTGATCAGCGCCGTGCGCTTAGGGCGGCCGCTGGCGCAATGCGGGCGCGGCTTGCAATCCAACGCTGAGCGGCATTTGCGCAGCCGTGCGCGCCTGGGTGCCTTGTTCGATGCGCAATACCTGGCGAACACCCTGGTGGTGGCGCAGCGCTGCAATTTCTCGCTGAACAGCCTGCGCTACCACTACCCTTTGGAGGCCGTGTTGCCCGGCCATACCCCGGCGCAAACCCTGCGTCAGTACACCGAGGAAGGCGCGCAGCGGCGCTATCCGGGCGGCGTTCCGCAAGACGTGCGCGCGCAGGTCGAGCACGAGCTGGCGCTGATTGCCGAGCTGCATTACGAGATGTATTTTTTGACGGTGCACGACATCGTGCGCTTCGCCCGCAGCCAGGGCATCTTGTGCCAGGGCCGTGGGTCGGCGGCGAATTCGGCGGTGTGCTACTGCCTGGGCGTGACGGAGGTGGACCCGGCACGCATGCGCGTATTGTTTGAGCGCTTTATCAGCCGCGAGCGCGCCGAACCGCCGGATATTGACGTGGACTTTGAACATCAGCGGCGCGAAGAAGTGATTCAGTACATCTACACCAAATACGGCCGCGAGCGCGCGGCGATCACGGCGGTTGTCACCCGTTACCGCCCGCGCAGTGCGCTGCGCGATGTGGGGCGCGCACTCGGTATTCCCGAAGCCCTGATTACCGCCTTAGCCAAAGAACACCCCGGGATGTACGGCCGCACCGTGCTGGCCGACCGCTTGCAAAGTGCCCTTGAAAGCGCAGCGAAAGTCACAGCTTCTTCGCCGGTCGTCAGCCGGGACGGCAGCGCGCTCAGCGTAGGTAAAGGAGGAGCCCGCGCAGCGGGCGGGGGACACGGAGCTGAGCGCGCTGCCGTCCCGGCACCACCAACACCGCCCCGCCGCCTGCAGCTTTGGCTCGATCTGGCCACCACTTTGCAAGGCTTCCCACGCCACCTCAGCCAGCACGTGGGCGGCTTTGTGCTTACGCAAGGGCCGCTCACGCGCGTCGTGCCAGTGGAGAACGCGGCCATGCCCGAGCGCAGCATCATCCAGTGGGACAAAGACGATCTGGACGCTGTGGGTCTTTTGAAAGTGGACGTACTGGCCCTGGGCATGCTCAGCGCCATCCACCGCTGTCTGGACTTGATCGGCCAGCGGCGCGGCACACCGCTGCGCCTGCAGGACATCCCCGCCGAAGACCCGGCGACCTACGACATGATTTGTCGCGCTGACACCGTGGGCGTCTTCCAGATTGAGAGCCGGGCGCAAATGAGCATGCTGCCGCGCTTGAAGCCGCGCTGCTTTTACGACTTAGTGGTGCAAGTGGCTATCGTGCGCCCCGGCCCGATCCAAGGCGGCATGGTGCATCCGTATTTACAAGCGCGCGCCAACCCGCAGGCCGTTCAGTACGCCAGTCCGGCTTTGGAAGAAGTACTCAAGCGCACGCTGGGTGTGCCGATTTTTCAAGAACAGGTGATGCAAATCGCCATGGCCGCGGCGAACTTCAGCGGCGGCGAAGCCGACAGCCTGCGCCGCTCCATGGCCGCGTGGAAGCGCAAGGGTGGCGTGCAGCACTTTTACGACCGCTTGGTCGGCGCAATGGTGGCCAATGGTTACACGCAGGAATTTGCCGACAACCTGTTTAAGCAAATCGAAGGCTTTGGTGAGTACGGCTTCCCGGAGAGCCACGCCGCCAGTTTTGCGTTGCTGGTTTACGTGAGTTGCTGGCTCAAACACCACGAGCCCGCCTGCTTTTTAGCCGCCATGCTCAACAGCCAGCCCCTGGGCTTCTATGCCCCGAGTCAACTGGTGCAAGACGCCCGTCGCCACGGCGTGACCGTGCTGCCGGTGGACGTGTGCCACAGCGACTGGGATTGCACCTTGGAACCTCCAAAACAATCGGGGTCAGATTCCAATTATTCCGACGCTCAGCAGCCCCAACCCGCTATCCGACTGGGCTTGTGCATGGTCAGCGGTTTGCAGGCCACGGTGGCGCAGCGCATCCACGCAGCGCGCGCGCTCAAGCACTTTGGCAGCACCGAAGAACTGGCGCAGCGTTGCGCGCTGGACAGCGGCGACCTCAAGGCCTTGGCCGCTGCCGACGCGCTGCACAGCCTGAGCGGCCACCGCCGCCAGCAAGTCTGGGATGCTGCGGCGCTGCACCCGGCACCTGCGCTCTTGCAGGGCGTACCGGTACGCGAAGACGCGCTGGCTTTCAATCCCGCACAGGAATCGGAAGAAGTGGTGCTGGACTACGCCGCCACGGGCCTGAGCCTGCGCAGCCACCCGGTCGCTTTTTTGCGTCCCGAACTGACCGCCCGCAAGCTGATGAGTGCGGCGCACATGCGCGACCTGCCGCACGGGCGCTTGGTGCGCACCTGCGGCCTGGTCACGATGCGCCAACAGCCGCAAACCGCCAAAGGCGTGGTGTTTGTGACGCTGGAAGACGAGACTGGCAGCACCAACGTGATTGTCTGGAAGCGCCTGAAAGATAAACAGCGCCCCGAGCTGCTGCGCGCACGCCTGCTGGCGGTGTACGGCATCTGGCAGCGCGACAGCGGCAGCGATGTGTGCCATCTGATCGCCAAACGGTTGGTCGACATGACGCCCATACTGGGAACATTGGCGGCGCAGAGCCGGGACTTCCGCTGATACGCCCGCTTACAAAAGCCCCTGCGACGCGCACCCGAGAATCGCCGGAAACGTCGCCACCCAGGCCCAGAAAAATCGGTTCAGACCAAAAAACCAGAACACCAAAAAGTGAAAGATCGCCGCAGTAGCGCAAAAAAACAGCGCCGGCAGCGGACCGATGAAAGCCAGCGGGAAACAACATTCCCACAGAATAAAAGCCCAAGCCGCCGCACGCGCCAGCAAAGGCCGCGCTAACGGGTGGCGCGCAGGCAACGGACCATAAATCGCGCCATTTAAAAAAACCACCAAAGCCTCGCCGCTGCGCCACTGCGGCTGCAGCAGCTTGACCCAGCCCGACATGAAATACGAGGTCACCGTTTGCAGGCTGACATACCACAGGCCGGCGCGCCACCCCAGCTCCGGGTTGCCCGCGTGGACCATGCACTGCGCAATCAGCAAGCCGGTGAGCACGATTAGCGTCATGAAGTCACTGCCGCCGTTGAAAGCACCACGCCAGCGCAGCAAGACCAGCACGTGGCTGACGAACAAAAACAGCACCAGCGCCAAACTGCTGCCCTGCACGACCATAACCACCACGGCCACCAGACGCAGCAGCAATTGCGCATGCAAAGCGGGACGGGCGAAAACGTGGTCCAGCGTGGCGCGCACATAGCGGTTAGGCACATCGTGACGCTGCAAGTGCCAGGGCCACAGGCCGCCGGGCGCAATGGCACGGCCCATGCGCAGGTATTCCAGCGTCTGCAACAAGAGGCTCAGCCCGAACAGGACTTCCAAGCCCCTGGCGGCTGCGCTCAAAGGCATGGCAACACCGGCGAGGTCAGCATGGTCTGTGCGTCCACGGTCGCCTTGGGACCATCGAGCTCCATGCGCAACTCGAACTGGAAATGGCTGCATCCGGGGAACTGCGCCTGCATGGTGTGGGCGACCAGATTGCAGACCATGCCGTAAGTCACCAGACTGCCCGGGTCACCGCCTTCGGGCAGCGCGTAGATATCCGCGCCCAGGTGATGCACCAGGTTTTGCTGCGCCAAGCCCAGGTTGGTATCCGGGTTGTGGAACAAATGCCACCAGTGCCGCGTGCGCCGGGGATAGAGCAGCGTCCAGCTACCCCAGATGCGCCGTCCGTCCGTGCCCTGCGCCACCGTGCGCGCATACAGGCGCGGGGCGTAGCCGACCGCATGGAAAAACTTCCAGTTGGGGAAAAATGCCCGCAGCAAAAACAGCCACGGCCCGCTGATAACCGGCGTCTTCCAGACCAGCGTGGCCAGCATGAACACAAAGTACGCCAGGAACAGCCACTGCGCCATGCCGTCCATACCGCTGTGTCTCCGCGGCCCTTAAAACACCGCGTGGTCGCCGCGCTGGGCTGCGGCTTTGCCGCCCAGCACCTCGGCGTAATAGCCAAACAAGGTCTGGCTGCCGGTGGACGGTGTGGCCGCCGCATCGTACTGGCCGGTCTGCGGATTGAGCACCAGCATGGACTCGGTGGCGTAGTAGCGGCCGATGCGGGCCAGCTCGGCCTTGGCCTTCAGCGCGGGGAATAACCGCCCCAGCGTGGACAGCACGGAGATGATCACGTCCAGCAAGGCGACCGGCACCTGCGTGAAGCGCGGAGGTTTTCCGGCCAGCGCGAACAAGTGCTCCCCTTGCGCACGCGGGGTGATGGCCGGACCCGGCCCGCCGATGGGCAGGATGCGGTTATGCCGCTCGGGGGTATGCAGGCACGCGGCGATGTAGTCGCCCAAGTCGTCGTCGCTGATGGGGGTGCAGGCGGTCAACCTGCCGTCGCCAAACAGCAAAAATGGCTTGCCTTTGCGCACCCGTTCGATCTGACCCGAGAGCGATTTGAAAAACGCGGTGGGCCGCACGATGGAATAGCGCATGCCGGAGTCGATCAGCGCCTGCTCGAACGCCAGCTTGGCATGCTGAAAAGCCAGCAGCGGCTTTTGCACGCAGATCGCCGACAGCAGCACAAAGTGCGCGGCGCCGGCGTGCCGGGCGGCGTGCAGCGCATGCAGCTGCGCTTGGTGGTCGATGGCCCAGGCATCCTGCGGCGCGCCGGTGCGCGAGGCCAGGCAGGACACCACCGCGTCAAAGTGTTCTCCGCACACTGCCTCGCGCAGCAGCGACGCTGCGTCACCCACATCGGCAACCCGCAGCTGCGCCCCGGGCAGCAAACGCTGACAATCGGCCAGCGATAACGCGCCACCCACGCCCGCACGGGCGCGCACCACACAGACCACCGTGTGACCCAGGCGCTGCAGCGCGCGCACCGTGGCCTGGCCGATGGTGCCCGTGCCACCGAACACCAGCACGCGCTGCGGCGTGGTGGGTGAAGCGTCTATGCCGGGCATGGGCGTCCAATGCCCCTCAGTTCGCCCGGGCCACCCAGAAGGTCGCGCCCTGTGGGCCGTAGTGTTCGGCATGCGGCGTATTGCGCGCCAGGCGGAAACCCTCCCCGGCTTGGTAGGGGCGGCGGCTGTCGCCCACAGTCAAGACCAGGCTGCCGCGCGCGACGTGGACGTGCAAGTCAAAGGGGTGGGTATGGCTGTCGAGTTGCAGATCGGGAGCCCACTCGCGTGTGATGATTTCATCAAAGCCTTCGTCCATGGCTTGGGCGGTAAAGTCTTCCAGATTGACAGGCTGCATGGGGGCTCCAGAACGGGGTCATCTATCCTACCAAGGCAAATCAGCCGGCCACAGTGTGCTGCAATCGGCCCCTCACTTCAATGGTATCCACGCATGCAGACCAACCATCCTTCGCCCCTTGTCTTGATCACCGGTGCCAGCCGCGGCATCGGCGCAGCCACCGCCCTTTTGGCAGCCCGCCAGGGCTGGGCTGTGGCCGTGAATTACGCCGGCAACGCCAGCGCCGCGCAGAAGGTGGTGCAACAGATCCGGGCCGAGGGCGGCAAAGCCGAAATTTTTCAGGCCGATGTCGGCGACCCGGCGCACATCGCGCGGCTTTTTGCGCAGGTGGACGCCAGCCTGGGCCGCATCACTGCGCTGGTCAACAACGCCGGCGTGGTCGACATGACCGCCCGGCTGGACGAGATGTCCTGGGAACGCTTGGAACGCATGATGCGCATCAACGTGCTGGGCAGTCTGGCCTGCGCCCGCGAAGCGGTGCTGCGCATGAGCACCCGGCACGGCGGCGCAGGCGGCGTCATCGTCAATGTGGGCAGCGTGGCCGCGCGCCTGGGCTCCCCTGCGCAATATCTGGACTACGCTGCCAGCAAAGGCGCGATTGATACCTTCACTTTGGGCCTGGCCAAGGAAGTGGCGGGCGAAGGCATACGCGTCAATTGCATACGTCCGGGGATTATTGATACCGACTTGCACGGCAGCGGCGGGCTGCCCAACCGGGCCCGCGACCTGGCGCCGCAAGTGCCCATGCAACGGCCGGGCACAGCGCACGAGGTGGCACAGTCAATCGCGTGGCTGCTCAGCGACGCCGCGAGTTACGTCACCGGCTCCATCATCGATGTAGCGGGCGGCCGCTAATGCAGGAAAAGACCATGGCCAAGAAATACTACTGGGAAGATTTGCAAGCCGGCCAAGTGCGCGATTTGGGGCACGTGACGCCCACGCGCGAAGCCATCCTTGCGTTTGCCACGCAGTTCGACCCACAGCCCTTTCATTTGGACGATGCGGCGGCGCAGGCCTCGGTGTTTGGCGCACTGTGCGCCAGCGGCTGGCATACCTGTTCGATGGCGATGCGGCTGATGGTGGACAACTTTCTGGTCGACAGCTCCAGCCTGGGCTCGCCTGGCTTGGAAAACATCCAATGGCACAAGCCGGTGTTCCCGGGCGACACGCTGCATCTCACCGTCCGCATCACCGACACCCGCCCCATGCGTTCGCGTCCCTACGTGGGCATGGTGCGCATCGTATGGGACGTGACCCGCCAAGGCGGCGAAAAAGTCTTGTCCATGGAGGGTTGGGCCATGTTCGGACGGCGCCACCCGGCTGCGCCCGAGGCAGCAACGGCCTGACAGCCCGCCGGTATCATCCCGCGGCGGCGCAAGCCAACGACCGCACATACCAATACAGGAGTACCGCATGCGCCCTACCCACTCTCCGCGCCGCCGCGCCGTTCTCGCGGCCATGGCAGCCAGCAGCAGCTTGGCACTGCCAGCCTGGGCGCAGAGCAAAGCGCTCTTGCGCATCTCCAGCCCGGCCGTACCCGACGACTGGCACGCCAGGATGTGGACCGTGTTCAAAGATGCCCTGGACAAAAGCGCGCCGGGTGAATTTGATGTGCAGATCAACCTCAACGCCAGCCTGTTCAAACAAGGTGCGGAACCGGCGGCGATGGCCCGTGGCAATCTGGAATTGACCACGGTCTCGGCTGCGGATATTGCCAAAATTGTTCCTGAATTCTCCATCTTCACCGCTGGTTATGTGGTGCGTGACGCGGCGCAGCAGCAGAAAATTTTCAATGGCTCGATCGGCACCGAGATGTTCAAGACCGTCTCGGAAAAAATGGACATCACCGTCCTGTCGACCTGCTACTACGGCACCCGCCAAGTCAATCTGCGCGAAATGCGCAATGTCAAAACGCCGGGCGACCTGAAGGGCGTCAAATTGCGCATGCCCGGATCGAAGGACTGGCTGTTCCTTGGCGAAGCGCTGGGTGCGACCGCCACGCCGCTGGCTTTTGGCGAGGTCTATCTGGGCCTCAAAGCCGGCACCATCGACGGGCAGGACAACCCGCTGCCCACTGTCAAGGCCGCCAAGTTTTATGAGGTGACCAAGCAGATCGTGCTCACCAGCCATTTGGTTGACGGTTTGTTCATCGCCATATCCAACAAGGCGCTTGCCGCCATGACGGCAGGACAGCGCCAGAAAGTGTTGGCCGCGGCGCAAGCCGCCGCTGCTTACAACAACGAGAACCGCGCCAAAGAAGAAGCGCAGCTGGTGGAGTTTTTCAAGAAAGAGGGCCTGCAGGTCACAACGCCCGACCTGGACGCCTTCCATAAAACCGTACAAGCCGCTTATATGAACGCGGACTATGCCAAAACCTGGCCGCACGGGTTGCTGGATCGCATCAATGCCGTCAAATAGCGCGCCCGCATGAGCGTTTGGATGCAGCGTGCCGCGAACTGGGTGGGTGGCGGCCTGTTCGTGGCCCTGTTTGGCGTTTTCATCGTCCAGATCACAGCGCGCTTTGGCTTGAACAAACCGCTGGCGTGGACCGACGAGGCGGCGGTCATTCTGTATGTCTGGGTTATTTTGTGGGCCACCGCGACCATGGTTCCGCAGCGCGAGCATGTCGCGTTTGACTTGATCTGGAACAGCGTGGGCACTGGCGCGCGCCGGGCCATGCAAATCACCGGCAACCTGCTGGTCGGCACGCTGGCTTTGGTAGCCTTGCCTGCGAGCTGGGACTATGTGCGCTTTATGGCGCGCGAAGGCACGCCCGTGCTGGATGTTCCGCTGTTCTGGGTCTATGTACCTTTTGTGCTCATGTTGTTAGCGTTGGTGCTGCGCTGTGGCTTTGCGGTGTGGCAGGCGCTGCGCAGACAAGGTCTGGACGCGGAGTTGCGCTTGTGAGCGTGGCCTTGGGCACCTTATTGGCCGTGATGCTGGCCGGCTTGTTGTTGCGCATGCCCATTGGCTTTTCCATGCTGGCGGCTGGTGTGGGCTATTTGCTGGTTAAGGGCCAGGATCTGGGCTTGGTAGCCGAGCAGGTCTGCAATGGGCTTTACAACAACTACGTGCTGCTGGCGGTGCCGCTGTTTGTGTTTGCGGCCAATCTGATGAACGCAGGGACGGTGAGCGAACGCATTTTTGATTTCTGCCGCATCCTGGTGGGCCGCATGCGCGGGGGGCTTGCGCAGGTGGACATTCTGGTGAGCGTGGTGTTTTCGGGCATGAGCGGCAGCGCGATTGCCGACGCCGCCGGACCGGGCCTGGTGACCATCCGGCAAATGCTGAAGAAGTCCGAATACACGCCCGGATTCGCCGGTGCGGTCGTGGTGGCCAGCGCCACGCTGGGACCCATCATCCCGCCCAGTATTCCCATGGTGATTTACGCCTTGGTGTCCGGCGCGTCGGTGGGCGCGCTGTTTCTGGGCGGGGTTGTGCCGGGCCTTTGCATGGCGCTGCTGATGATGGGCGTGGTGCAGATCATCGCCACCCGGCGCAACATGCCGCGGGAAGACCCGATTCCGCTGCGCGAATGGCCCGCTATTTTGTACCGCGGTGCGTTACCGCTTTCCATGCCCGTTGTTCTGCTGGGTGGCATTTACAGCGGCGCGTTCACGCCAACCGAGGCTGCTGCCGTCGCGGCGCTGCATGCACTGGTGCTCGCGGGTGTGGTGTACCGCGCGCTAACGTGGCGTGCTTTAGCTGGCGTGATCTTGGAATCCACGCGCAGCAGCGCGGTGATCACGCTGATTCTGGCCGGGTCGTTCATCCTGAATTACGCCTTTACCAGCGAAGGCGTACCGCAAACCATGGCGCACTGGGTGGCCGGGATGCAACTGACGCAGTTGCAATTTCTGCTGCTGGTCAATGGCTTGTTCCTGGCGCTGGGCTGCTTTCTGGATGTGTCCGTCTTGCTGCTGGTGTTTGTGCCCATGTTGCTGCCCGCTGCGCGCCTGTTGGGCGTGGACCTGGTGCACTTTGGCGTGCTGGTGGTGCTCAACATGATGATTGGGCTCATCCACCCGCCGTTTGGCATGCTGCTGTTCGTTACCAAAGCGCTGACCGGCATTCCGATTGGCGACATGATGCGTGAAGGGTGGCCGTTTTTGCTGATGCTGCTGGCGCTGCTGCTGGCCATCACCGTGTTTCCGCAAATAGTGCTGTGGCTGCCGCACACCATGGGGTATGTGACCGGGTGATTCCCACAACGGGCAGGCCGAGGGAGGCGCATGGATAATCCATCGACTTCGCACCGCCTATTCCCCTTGATACCGATTTCCCCATTCCGCCGCAAACTCAGAATAGCCCTGTGCCTGGCGCAGGTCATGGTTTTTTTGCCTGCGTCGGTAATTGCACAGTCGGAGGAAGCGGCACCCACCTTGCTACAAGCCGACCGGATCAGCGGGCACAGCGGCGCAGAAACGGTCCTGGAGGGCGACGCGCTGCTGCAAAAACCGGGTTTGGTCCTCCAAGCCGATCAGCTGGAATATGACCAACTCAGCGACCGGGCCAAGGCAACCGGGAACGTCCGAATCCAGCGCAAAGGCAGCCGTTATGAAGGCACCGCGGGCGAAGTAACCGTGGATTCCATGGAAGGGTACATGGACAACATGCGCTACGAGTTTGAACAGAATGGAAGCCACGGTGAAGCCCTTCGGGTCGATTTTGTCGACGAGACCCACAGCACGCTGTTCCAAACGACCTACACCACCTGCCGTCGCGATGCGGTCGCCGATTGGGCGCCTGCCTGGGTCGTTCGGGCGGGTCAGTTGGATCTGGATAACGACGAAGACATTGGAACCGCCCAAAGTGCATATTTGGAGTTCAAAGGCGTTCCTATCCTGCCGATTCCGCCGATGGGTTTCCCGCTATCGGAAAAGCGCAAGTCCGGATTTCTGCCACCCACTTTGGGGCTGGACAACACCAATGGCCTGGAAGTGACAACGCCGTATTACTGGAACATTGCGCCGAATCGGGACGCGACCATTTCGCCTACCCTAATGGCATCTCGCGGTGTGAATGTAACTAGCGAGTATCGTTATTTGGAGTCAGATTACTTGGGCGTAGTGAAGACGTCAGTACTGCCAAGCGACCAATTGCGAAGCTCGGATCGCTGGGGCTTGGCCCTCAAGCACCAAGCCAGGCTCGACACGCAGCTCGGTGGCGTCGGCTGGGGGCTTAATGTGAACCGGGTGAGTGACGACAATTATTGGCGGGACTTCGCTTCTCTGGCATATACCGGTCAAACCATCACGGGCCCGGCAGGTGCAATCGGGGCGGCCCAAGCACTGTCAGCTGCCGGACAGACCGCCGCTGCGTTTGCCGATCCTGCGGCAGGGGCTTTGCGCTTGCTTCCTTCGCAATTCAATGCCGGCTGGGGCAGCGGCTATTTTTCTTCCGCCGTCATGGTTCAAAAGTGGCAGGTTTTGCAGGATGCAAACGCCTACATTGTTAAACCGTATGAGCGCCTTCCCCAGATCACGGGACGCTATGCCAGGATCAATGATGGCGGCTGGGACTGGTCCATCGACGGTGACTTCACCCGGTTTTCTTCCTATGCAGAGCTGACGGGCCAGCCCAATGCGGATCGCGGTGTTCTGTGGGGTCAAGTCAGTCGGCCCTGGCTCGCACCGCAGGGCTACATCACGCCCAAAATGCAACTGCATGCCGTCGCTTACCAATATGACAACCTCACTTACTACGGAAGCAGTGGAGCAGCCAGCAGCGTTCCGACATTCAGCTTGGACAGCGGGCTGGTTTTCGAAAGAGAGTCCCTGTGGGGCAACCAAACCATCGTCCAAACACTAGAGCCGCGGGCGTTCTATGTCTATACGCCTTACCACCAACAATACCAATTACCGAACTACGACACCGGCGCAAACGACTTTAACTTTGCCTCCATCTACATGGAAAACGCATTTTCCGGGCATGACAAGGTATCGGATAACAATTTGCTGACGCTGGGCCTGACCAGTCGCTACCTGGACCATGAAACGGGAGGGCAGTTTGCCCGGTTTGGCGTTGCGCAGCGCGTGCGTTTTGAAGATCAAAACGTAGGGATCAACAGCAGCAGCAGCGCGGCCTTAGCCGGATTCAGCGATTTCCTGGTCGGAGGGGCCATCAATATCAACGAACGATGGGTTTTTGACTCCTTGTTGCAGTACAACACGCTGACTAATCAGTCCGTACGCTCCACTGCAGGTGCGCGCTACAGCCCGGGGCCTTACCGGGTGCTGAATCTGGCCTATCGGCTCACTCGGAACACCAGTGAGCAAATCGACAGCAGTGTGCAGTGGCCGCTCAACAAGGTCTGGCAGGGACAAGGCGAAGAGGAAGGCCAGGCTACTGGTAGGTACTATGGCCTCGCCCGAGCTAACTACAGCCTATATGACGGCCGAATGGTCGACACATTGCTGGGCCTGGAATACGATGCAGGGTGTTGGCTTGGACGTGTGGTCCTGCAACGCTCCCAGTTGGACATCAATTCTGCTGTCCAAAGCGTGTTTTTCCAATTGGAGTTTGTCGGATTCAGCAAGCTGGGAATAAGCCCGGAAAAAGCACTTGCCAGCAGCATTCCCCGCTACCAGCCTCTGCGTGGAACGCCTTAAATGTCCATGCCCCTCGGAACTTTGATTGATTGACATGCGATTGCGCCACTGGATTTTTGCCACACTCATGGGACTTGCTGCGGCAGCGTGGGGACAAAGCAGCAGCGCCGATTTAGCCGTGACGGCCGATTTTGTGGTGGCCCTGGTGAATTCGGAGCCCATCACCGACAGCGACCTGCGCATGCAAGCCCGCATCTTGGAGCAACAAATGCGCGAGCAAAGGCTCCCCGGCGTGAGTCCGGGGGCGGTGCGCGAAGCGGCGTTGGAGCGACTGATCACAGAGCGCATCCAACTGCAATTGGCCGAGCAGATGAACATTCGCGCAGACGAGGCGGCAGTGGATCAGGCTGAGAAAACGATTGCTGCGCAAAACCAGTTGAGTGTGGCCAGCTTGCGGCAGAACCTGGAGAAGGAGGGGCTTTCCGCGGCTGTTTTCCGGCGCCAGTTGAGTGAACAAGTCGTGTTGGGCCGTTTACGCGAGCGCGAGGTTGACGCGCGTATCAGGATTTCAGAAGCGGATGTGGATAGCGCGCTGGCAGCACAAGAGGCCGCGAATGCACAACCCACAAACCAGAATATCCATATCGCGCAGCTACTGATCGCGTTGCCCGAACGCCCCAGCGCGGCGCAAGTCGCAGCGGCACAGACAAAGGCCCAATCCGCGTTGCAGCGCATCCGCAATGGCGAAGCGTTTGAGGCCTTGGTGTCCGAGCTGTCGGACGGCGACCGCAAGAACGGGGGGCAACTCGGAATGCGCCGGGCAGACCGTTACCCTGACCTCTTTGTGGCGGCTATTCACGATCTTGCAGTAGGCGGCGTCAGTGAACCCGTGCGCTCCGGCGCCGGGCTGCACATTCTCAAACTCATCGACCGGCAAACGCTGCGCAAAGCAGCCGCCTATACCCAGACCCATGCCCGCCATATCCTTCTGGTTCCGAACCCTGAGCTCAGCGCCGCACAAGCCCAGGAACGGTTGCAACAACTGCGCGATGCCATCGTTTCCCAAAAGACCAGTTTCGAGGAAGCTGCACGCAGCAACTCACAGGACGGCAGTGCTGCGCAAGGCGGCGATTTGGGCTGGGCCAGCCCTGGCATGTTCGTTCCAGAATTCGAGCAGGTGATGGACCGCCTGCGCGACGGCGAAATCAGTGCGCCCATACTGTCCCGCTTCGGTGTGCACCTGATCCAGGCGTTGGAACGGCGGCGGGTGGAGCTCTCACTTGAACAGCAGCGCGAACAGCTGCGCAAGCAGCTACGCGCCCAGAAAATCGAGGATCGCTACGCCACCTGGTTGGCGGAGTTGCGGGCCCGCGCATTCATTGAAATTCGCGAGCCCTAGCCCGCAACTGGTTCATGAAGCATATTGCGCGCAAGCGCTTCGGCCAAAATTTTTTGCACGACGCGTCTGCGATTGCAGCCATCGTGGACGCCATCGCGCCAAAACCCGGGGATGCGGTGGTGGAAATCGGCCCGGGTTTAGGGGCTTTAACCCGGCCCTTGCGCGAGCAACTGGAGCGCATGACGGTGGTCGAAATCGACCGGGATCTTGCAGCCCGGCTGCGCAATGATCCGCAGCTGCGGGTTATCGAGTCCGATGTGCTCCGGGTTGATTTCGCCCAACTTCATGAAGAAATGGGGATATCTGGCGGTCTGAGGATTGTGGGCAACTTGCCCTACAACGTTTCCACACCGATTTTGTTCCATTTGCTCGCGTTCGCACACCGTGTGCGAGATCAACACTTCATGCTGCAAAAAGAGGTGGTGGAGCGGATTGTTGCCCCGGCCGGCAGCTCCGAGTTCAGTCGCCTGAGTGTGATGCTGCAATGGCGCTACGCCATGGAGAACGTGCTCGATGTCGGCCCGGAATGTTTTGATCCGGCGCCCAAAGTGAACAGCGCCGTGGTGCGCATGACGCCGCTCACATCAGTACCCGATGTCAGCCCCAAGCGTTTATCCGAGGTGGTGCAGATCGCCTTCAGCCAGCGCCGCAAACTGATGCGCAACACCCTGGGCCCGTGGCTGGACCAAGAAGGTTTCAGCGGTACGTTTGACCTGCAAAGACGCGCCCAAGAAGTGGGCGTTGACGAGTACGTGGCGCTGGCGCGTCAGCTCGACACCACCGTTGACCTCAGGCCGCTGTCAGCCAGTAGTTTGCGTTAAAGGGGCTACTCATGCGCAAAGCCATGGGCGAGACGTCCAATAGCTTGTCGGTGGGCATGGGCTCTGACCCATCTTGCAGCAACTGTGCCCGTGCCGCTTCGCTGTTTGCCTGGTTCGCCCGTTCTGCTTGGCTGGTGTGTGCAGAACGGGCTACAGAAAAGAATAGAAGCACCTGAACGGTATCTTTCTGTCCCCCCAGTAGTCCGCGGTGTCCCGGAAAATATCGAGCAACTGCTCGCGGCCTTCCTTGTCAAACTTCGCGTTGGCAGGAACCTGTTCCAGGACGACAACAAAGCCCGTCTGGGGACCTGACTTGTAGACCGTGTCGGTCATGCTGTCATACAGCGAGTCAAAGTTTTTCGCGCCCGTCGTGGCCAACTTGAATTGCTGAACCAGCAAATCCAGCACGTCCTGCTTGGTCAGGGCACTAGACAATTTTGCGTACAGAAAATGATGGCCCAGCTGATCTGCCGCGGCCTGCAATTCGGTGACGCTAAAAGCCCGGATCGATTGAACGATGTTGGGCCGTATATTTTTCAAAGGTAAGTCCATCCCCAGTCCGCTTTCTCACAACAAAAGTTATCTATCATCCAGTGAACGGGCCGCTTTGGGCGGTCCAACTCCGTTCACGAAAATCGGAAAATCGTCCACTCTCGCAGCGTTTTCTAATTCCAAAACAGTCGATTGTCCTTGAAACAGCGCAAATTGGCAAGCTAATCCTCCTCTCTCGCCGCGAAAGCTTCGCTTCGCTTGCAGGCAGCCCAGAGCGTGGAAAACACGTGCTAAAAACCTGACGGGATTCGGATTTCTTTGCACCGAATCCCCTACGCACATGCATGAAAATATTTATGGCAATATTTTTTTACGAATATCATCGCCGCCATTAGGTCTTAAGCGCACCGATCGCTTGGGCTAACGTTCACTTCACGAGGAACTTCGTATGGAAACACAGTCTGTGCCTGAGGCTGCGGGCGTAAAAGATGGCGGCGCACTCACGGCTGGCGACTATGGCTTTTTTGCGCTCATGGTCGTGGTGTTGATCGCCGTAACCTGGGTTGGTGTCTTGTCGTATGAAGAAGGCATGAACACCGAGCGGTCCAAACGCAACGGCGAAGCATGGGTCGCGTGGCTCACGGACAACAGCGCGAAACGGTTCGAACCGGACTACGCATTGGCCGCCTGCGCCGGAGGACCGCGCGCGGCAGCCGCACCTGAGGCTACCGAAAAGGTGCCTGTTGGCGAAGGAGAAACCCTTCTCCCTGCGGCACCAGCGGCCGCCGTAGCAAATGCGTGGGGCGCCTGCCTTGAAGAGATTCTGAAGAGCTCGGATTTGAAAGGACTGGTCAACCCATTCACCGGCAAAGCACCCGATCTGGTGGAGAAGTGCGACCCGGCAGACCACAACTTGCACGGAAATATCTCGATCGAGAAAAGTGTGGCGACCCCGGTGGGCTCTGCCGTACCGTTCACGATTTCGCCGCTGGTGGCAGCGGATGCTATCGACACCAAATTGCAGCTCAAAGTGTCGATTTGCGATAAGGGGGCCTACCCCATCAAAGTTTCCGAATTCGAATTTTGAGGTACCCCATGGAAGAAAAAACCTACGTTTCAATCCATGAACTGGATGCCAAGTCCATCGTCGGTGCGACCGATGTAGAAGCCGATATACCGCGTGATTTGCCGCTGCGCAAATGGCTATACGCGTGGTTGCTGGATCCCCATATTGAGGGGAATTACCAGCAATTTATCGACAAGTGGGTCAGTATTTTGATTGTGGTCAATTTGTTCGCGCTGCTGTTCGAACAGGTGCCGGCCATTTTTGAGCCCAATGCCCATTTATTCCACTATTTCGACATTTTCTCGGTGGTGGTATTCACGCTGGAATACTTTCTGCGCTTTTATGTTGCGCCGGACGATCCCGATTTTGCCGGCAAACGCAGCGCCCGCGCCAGTTACCTGTTCAGCCCTTTTGCGATCATTGACTTTCTGGCGATTGCACCCTTTTATTTGAAGTTTTTGGGAATTCCGCTGGACTTGCGTTTCCTGCGGTTCCTGCGGCTGCTGCGGATCTTGAAGCTATTCCGCATCATTGTCCCGGCGTACCATGATTTTGTGAAGGCCAACGAAGGCCGCACCCTGCGCCAGAAAGTGCATGCACTGGTTTTCCCCGGCAAATTCGGCGGCAAACTGCAAGAGCTTTTTGACGGATTCATCGCCTTATGCGTGCTGCTGTCGGTTTTCGCCGTCATCATGGAGTCGGTGCAAAGCGTCAGCTACATGCTGAACATCCAGTTTGTCATCCTCGATGCAGTGATGGTTGGAATTTTCACCATGGAATACTTTATGCGCATGTATTCCTGTGTCGAAGAGCCTGGCTTCAAAGGCGCAGTCGGCGGCCGTATCAAGCAAGGCACGACGGTGTCGACTTTCATCGACTTCTTGGCGATATTGCCCTTCTTCCTGGAAGGCCTGCTGCACCATGTCCTGGATCTGCGGTTCTTGCGGGTATTCCGCCTGACGCGGCTATTGAAGCTGACACGCGGCAACGACGCGACGATCACCCTGGTCAAAGTGCTGTCCCGTGAATGGCCCATCATCAGCGCGTCAGCCTTCATCATGATCTTGCTGGTGATCATGACGGCGTCGCTGGGCTTTTTGTTTGAGCATGAGGCGCAGCCGGACAAATACGAAAACATCCCCACGACCATTTACTGGGCGGTTATCACGCTGGCCTCCATTGGCTATGGTGATATTTACCCGGTAACACCGATAGGCCGGGCCATGACCGTGGTCATGGCTTTCGCCGGCATCGGTATCTTCGCAATCCCTGCCGCTATTTTGGCCTCAGCCTTCAGCGACGAATTGGTCAAAGAGCGCGAGGTTTTGAAGGCGGATCTGTACGACATCATGAAGGACGGAAAAATCAGCACCGACGAACTCGAGTTCATCCGCGCCGAAGCCAAGCGCCTGCACTTGAGTGTCGAAGAGGTGAGCGCGCTGGTCCGCCAGATTCAGCAAGAGTTGGAGCGGGAATCGAATTTCGCCGACATGCCGATTCACCAGATTGCCGCCAAACCGGAACTGGCCGTGGAGCACTACAAAACCCTGCTGAGCAATATCCGGCAGTTGGGGATGCTCATGGACCCGGCGGAGTTTGAAAGGCTTCGTGCGGCCAACAGCCGCCTGAGCCCCGACGAAGTGGAGTTGTGGAAAAAAATCAGAGGCTGAGCCAACCGCTCCGGTTTCTTCCACTATCCTTTAGCGCTTCATATTGCCAGACTGAAATACCTTGCAGCACATGATGCTGCAGGCGAGACCCATGGACATCCATTCCGCGAAAAAAACCTTGATGGAGATCCTTGACGGATCCCCGGAGCACAAAAGCAGCCACTATGTGGAACTGCTCATCACCGTGGTCGTCTTGATGAACTGCTCGGCGGTGATCCTGGACTCGGTTCCTGCGATTCACGCGGAGTACCGTGAATTCTTTCACGAGCTCGAGTTTTGGAGCGTGATGTTTTTCACGGTTGAATACGTTTTGCGGGTCTGGTCGCTGGGCGCCAAATATGCTGCTGGTGAGGGTGGCGCTTGGAAAGGCCGCCGGCAATACATGTTCAGCGCTTTTGGGCTGGTTGATTTTTTTGCGACCATGCCGCATTACCTGCACATGTTTTTCCCCACCTTGGACCTGCGGATTCTGCGCGTCTTGCGGTTGCTGCGGATTCTTAAACTCTCTAAATACAACACGGCATTGCAGGACCTCTTCCACGCCGTTAATTCCGAGCGCCGCGCCTTCGGCTCTGCGGCCTTTTTGCTCTTGATTGCAACCATTGTGTCGGCCTCACTGATGCACTTTGCTGAGGGCCATGAGCAACCCCAGTTTTTCGGCAGCATCCCGCACTCCATTTACTGGTCCATTGTCACCATCACCTCAGGCTATGGCAACGTGGAGCCGGTGACCAAGGCGGGTGAAGTCATCGCCTTGCTGACCGGTTTTCTGGGCGTGTGTATGGCGGCCATCATGACCGGTATCGTGGCTTCCGCGTTTTCCAACCAGCTGTCGCGCAAAAAAGCGGCCTACCAAAGCCAGTTGCGGCAGGTGCTGGCTGACGGCGTTGTCAGCGATGCCGAGCGCGAGTCGCTACGGGTCCTGCAGATGAAATACCGGCTGTCCGATGCCCAGGTGCAAGCCGCCATGGACGAAGCCAAAATTGGTATGCCCAAGTAAATCACCATGACAGCCCTTCAACTCTCGCCGCTGCAGCGGCTGCAGCGACGCACCTACGAAATTCTGGACGGCGCAGTCGCCGACAGCAAAAGCCAAGCGTGTGAGATTTTCATCGCGGTCTTGGTGGTGGCCAACGTGCTGGCCATTATTTTGGAGTCGGTGCATGAGCTGCACGAGGCCTACGAGGTGTATTTCCACTATTTCGACTTGGTCAGCGTCATGGTCTTCAGCGTGGAGTTTGTGCTGCGGGTCTGGTCCTGCGGCATGAAATACGACCCCGTGCCGGGCAGCGCGTGGCAAGGCCGCAAGGACTACGTCTTCAGTCCTTTCGGACTGGTGGACTTTTTCAGTACGGTGCCGTTCTATCTTCAGCTCATCTTGCCCGGCGCCGACCTGCGCGTACTGCGGATGTTCCGGCTCTTGCGGATTTTCAAGCTGTCGCGCTACAACAGCGCGATGGACGACATGTTCGAAGCCATCCGCTCCGAAAAAGACTCTTTTTCTTCGGCATTTTTTCTGTTGTTCATCAGCTGCCTGTTGTTCTCCAGCCTGATTTACATCATTGAGGGCCCAGACCAACCGGAAGTGTTCCCGTCCATCCCGGCGGCCATGCACTGGTTTGTGCTGACCATTATTTCCGGCTGGGGAAATGTCGACCCCGTGTCTTTGGTCGGCGTGATTTTGGTGGTCGTCACGCAAATTTTGGCCATCGCCTTGGCCGCGATCTTGACCGGTGTGGTGGCAACCGCCTACACCGCGCAAGTGCAACGGCGTGAGGCCTTGTATGAGATGGAGGTGCGCGAAGTCCTTGCCGACGGCGTTGTCACCGAAGAAGAGCGACTCAAACTCAAGTCGCTTCAAATGCGCTACGGCATCACAGACGAGCAAGTCGAGGCTATTGCAGCGCAAGTACAGGCGGAAAAAAAGGCAAGCTAGGCCTGCCTTTTTTTCGCATGCGCCCTGAGGCGCTTACATTGGGCTTATGTTTTCAACCGGCCCATCAGGCTGTTGAATTCGTGCTCGCCCAAGGCGCGCATGTGGGCCGCTTGGTCCGCAGTCACAAGGTTCAACTCCAGCATCGTGCTCACCAGATGGTCGCGCGAGGCGGCCGGCGCAACATGGTGACGAGCCTCTTCCTCGGATTCGCCAAAGAGCGCGACCATCAAGGTCTTGCCTACGATGTTCATCAATAAGCCGAACAAAACCAAGCCGCAGAACATGGTGGTACCTGCAATCACCCGGCCCCAGAAAGTCACCGGGTACATGTCGCCATAACCGGTTGTGGTCAGCGTCACCACAGACCACCACATTGCGGCGGGAATCGAGGTGAAGAATCGTTTGTCTTCGCCAATGGTGTTTCCGCTCACAGGGTCCACTGGCAAAAACTTGGCCGCTTCCGGCGGAGCGTCGGCGGGCAGCGGTTCGACTTTGAGCTTTTCATCGAGCGCGGCCTGGCCTTCTGCAATATGTTCGGGTGAGTACAAAACGCCTTCGGTGTAGTACATCAGCGAGCTGGAAATCATGACCACCGAAAACAAGGCAATAAAGTAAATGCGCAAGTTCGTGGAGATCGATGTGCGCTGTGCTTTGTCACCCAAAGCCAGGCTTTGCGCCGCCATCTTGACCATTTTGAGCACTCGCAGCACCCGCACCACCCGCACCACCCGCAAGGCTTTTCCGCCTTTCAAGGCCGAGAGGTTCAGCAGCATCAAATAACTTGGCAGGATGGATATCAGGTCCACCAGACCCCAGAAACTGAATATGTAGGCCAAGCGGTTCGCCGCGAAATACACGTTAGCCAAGTAATCCACCGTGAAAAACGCCACCGCGCACAACTCGACCACCTGAAAGGCATGCGCATACGTGGTAGCCCATGGCTCCACGGTCTCCAGCGCCAGGGACAAGCAGGAGACAAAAATCCAAAAATTCACCGCCTGAACCCAGCGGTGAAAGGCTATGGAATGGGGCACGGTGAACATGGCGCGCATCAAGCCGGGTTCGGCTTGGTGGTGGGATGCCAAATGGCCATTGGCTGAGGTATTCATGCGAGTCCTTTCTAGAAATAATGTGTCCAGGACCTGTGCCTTTCTCGTCTGTGCGAGAACGCCGATCCCGTTCCAACGGATGGCGAAAATGATATGCGATTCACACGACCCCGCCGAGCGCCCCGCTACGCATGATTCGCGCAGAGGCGAAAACCGGAGATTACTTGGACTGGCTGAGCGCGTTGGTCACCAGCCGCGAGGTGATGTCCACGATCTGGATCATGCGGTCATAGGGCATGCGCGTTGGACCAATCACGCCCAGGGTTCCGACCACCCGGCCGTCCACTTCATAGGGGGCGCTGACCACGGACAACTCTTCAAAGGGAACCGTCTGGCTCTCCCCGCCAATAAAAATGCGCACGCCCTCGGCCTTGCCGGCTGTATCGAGCAGCCGCATGATTTGGGCCTTTTGCTCAAACAGGTCAAAGGCGCGGCGTAGTTGACCCATATCGCTGGAAAAATCAGCCACCGAGAGCAAATTACGCTCTCCGGCGATGACGATTTCATCCTGCGATTCGGCAATCGCCTCGGAGCTGGCGTTAACCGCAGCCTGCATCAGCGCGGCGATCTCGGTTCGCAAGGTCTCGACCTCGTGCTTGAGCATCTCGCGCACCTGGTCCATGTCCATGCCCATGTAGTGGCTGTTCAAAAAGTTAGCCGCCTCGGCCAGCTGGGCCTGGGTGTGGTCCACGCTGGTAAACAGCACCCGGTTTTGCACATCACCCTCGGGCGTCACGATGATGACCAGCACCCGCTTTTCCGATAAACGCAAAAACTCGATATGCCGGAACACCGAGCTGCGCCGCGGCGTCATCACCACGCCTACAAACTGCGACAGGCTGGACAACAGGTTGGCGGCGTTGGAGAGCACTTTTTGCGGCTGATCGGGCGCCAGCGTTTGCTGACCGAAGCGCTGCGGCTGCACCGTCAGCATGGTGTCGACAAACAAGCGGTAGCCCCGCGCCGTGGGGATGCGTCCGGCCGAGGTGTGCGGGCTGACGATCAGGCCCAGCTCTTCCAGATCGGCCATGACATTGCGGATCGTGGCGGGCGACAACTCCAGCCCGGTCGACTTCGACAGGGTACGGCTGCCCACCGGCTGTCCATCAGCGATGTAGCGCTCGACGAGCGCTTTGAGCAGCATCTTGGAGCGGTCGTCAAGCATGAAATCATTTTAGTGATGTAATTTCAGCATGTCCCCGCATACAAACCCTCCGTTTCGGCGCGCCGCATTGGTTGGCAAATTCCCGAACGCGGGTCTGGCCGCGCAGCGCGAGTCGCGCGCACTGCTGGCCGACGTGGCCGGATTTTTGGGGGATTGCGGCTGCGAAGTCTTCCTGGAGGAATCCACCGCCCACAACCTCGACCACCCGGACTACCCGGCACTGAGCGTCGACGCGCTGGGCGCGGCCTGCGATGTGTGCGTGGTGCTCGGCGGTGACGGGACCATGCTGGGCATGGGTCGGCGCATGGCCGAATTCGGCGTGCCGCTGATTGGCATCAACCAGGGCCGCCTGGGCTTTATCACCGATATCGCGCTGGACCACTTCAAAACCACCCTGGCGCCCATGCTGGCCGGCGACTACGTAGAGGAGCAGCGCAGCCTGATTCAAGCCCGCGTCATGCGCGAGAAGGTCTGCGTGTTCTCGGCACTGGCCATGAACGACGTGGTGGTGAACCGGGGTGCGACCTCCGGCATGGTCGAACTGCGGATCGAGGTCAACGGCCATTTTGTCGCTAAGCAGCGCGCCGACGGCCTGATCATCGCCACGCCCACGGGCTCCACCGCCTACGCCCTTTCGGCGGGCGGACCCATGATCCACCCGGCGACCCGGGCCTGGGTGCTGGTGCCCATTGCGCCGCACACCCTGTCCAACCGGCCGCTGGTACTGGATGACAGCGCCGAGATCGTGATCGAACTGGTGGCCGGGCGCGACGCCAGTGCCAACTTTGATATGCAATCGCTGGCTGCCCTGCTGCATGGTGACCGCATTGAGGTGAGCCGTTCGCGCCACGCCGTGCGCTTTCTGCACCCGCGCGGCTGGACCTTTTTTGACACCTTGCGCAACAAACTGCACTGGAACGAAGGGGTGGTCTGACCATGGCTTTGCGACGCATGGTCTTGCGCGACTTCGTCATCGTGCATGAACTCGAGTTGGAGTTGCATGCCGGCTACACCGCGCTCACCGGCGAGACCGGCGCGGGTAAGTCCATCCTGATTGACGCCTTGCAATTGGTCACCGGCGCGCGCGCCGATGCCGGCCTGATCCGCGAAGGCGCACCGCGCACCGAAATCAGCGCGGAGTTTGATAACACCCCGAGCGTGGATTCGTTGTTGGCTGAGCAGGGGTTTGCAGCGGATGACTGCTTGCTGCTGCGACGCAGCGTTGATCTGGCCGGCAAAAGCCGGGCCTGGGTCAACGGCAGCCCGGCCACGGCGCAGCAGTTGCGCGCGGTGGGCGAGTTGCTGCTGGACATTCACGGCCAGCATGCCTGGCAAAGCCTGACCCGCGCTGCGGCCGTGCGTGCGTTACTGGACGCGTACGCGCAAGTCTCCACGGCAGCTTTAGCGCGCCACTGGCACACCTGGCAAGCGGCCCGCAACGCACAGGCTGAGGCGCTGGCGGCACAAAGCCATTTGCAAGACCAGCGCGACAAGCTCCAGTGGCAAATCAGCGAAGTCGACAAGCTGCAACCCCAACCCGACGAGTGGGACAGCCTGAACACCGAGCACGGCCGCCTGTCCAACGGCCAGACCCTTTTGGACGCGGCCCAAAGCGCACTCGATGCCCTGGATGGTGACGATGGCGGCGCACTTGCGCGGCTCAACACCGCCTGCGCCGCCGTGGAACCTCAACAAGGCATTGAGTCACGCTTTGCCGAACCGGTGCAGATGCTCAACGCGGCCCTGGCGCAAACGGAGGAAACCGTACGCACCCTGCGCGCCTACCTGCGCCATGTGGATCTGGACCCCGCGCGGCTGCAAGAGCTGGACACCCGCATGGCCTTATGGGTCTCGCTGGCGCGCCGCTACAAACAAACACCGGGGCAACTGGCCGCCACGTGGCAGCAATGGAAGCAACAACTCGCGCAACTCGAGGCCGCCAGTGACCTCGATGCCTTGCAGGCATCCGTTGATGCGGCAGGCGCGGCCTATGAAACCGAGGCCCGCAAGGTATCCAAGGCGCGCGCCAAGGCCGCACCGCTGTTGGCCCAGGCGATTACCAGCGCCATGCAGGACCTGGGTATGGGTGGTGGCCAGTTTGTAGTGGCACTGGAGCGTGCCGCCCAGGCCATGGAAAGCGGCTGGGAAGAGGTGCAGTTTTTGGTCGCCGGTCACGCGGGCAGCACGCCGCGTCCGGTGGGCAAAGTGGCCTCGGGCGGCGAACTCTCCCGCATCGCGCTGGCCATTGCGGTGACCACCAGCCAACTCGGCAGCGCACCCACACTGGTGTTCGATGAAGTCGACTCCGGCATCGGCGGCGCGGTGGCCCACACGGTGGGGCGCTTGATGCAAAAGCTGGGCGCGGACCGCCAGGTGCTGGCGGTGACCCACCTGCCCCAGGTAGCCGCCTGCGCCAACCAGCATCTGGTGGTGGCCAAAAACACCGATGGGCAGCACGCGCACAGCACTGTCACACCGGTGGAAGATGATGCGAGAGTCCAGGAAATCGCCCGCATGTTGGGCGGCGAGAAACAAACCCCCACCACGCTGGCGCATGCGCGGGAAATGCTGCGCGCAGCAAGCTGAAAATTGCCATGAACATTGTGATCATCACCGGCATGTCGGGCTCGGGTAAATCCGTGGCCCTGCACGCATTGGAAGACATCGGCTACTACTGCGTAGACAACCTGCCGCCGGAATTGCTGCCAGACTTTGTGGCGCTGGAACACAAGCAACAAGCCTCCCACGTGGCCATTGCCACCGATGCGCGCAGCGGGGCTTCCTTGCAGCTGGTGACTGATCAACTGCAAGCGCTGCGAGCCCAAGGCCACAGCGTGCGGGCCATATTTCTGGATGCGTCGACCACCACGCTGGTGCGCCGCTATTCCGAAACCCGGCGCAAACACCCGCTGTCGCAAACCCGGCCGGGCGAGAGCAGCTTAGACGGCGAAGAGCTACGCCGTGATCTGGTGCAGTCCATCGAGCTCGAGCGCGAACTGCTGCACAACATCCGCGCCGAATCGCACATTGTGGATACCAGCGCGATTCGCTCGGTGCGGCTGCAGGCCTACATCAAAGAGCTCACCCGTACATCCAACACCCAGATGACGCTGGTGTTCGAATCCTTCGCCTTCAAGCGCGGCGTGCCGGTGGACGCCGACTACGTGTTTGATGTGCGCATGCTGCCCAACCCGCATTACGAGCCCGCCCTGCGCGAGCTCACCGGGCGCGACGCGCTGGTGGCCGATTTCCTGTCTGCACAAGCCGAGGTGCACGCCATGCAGCAGGGCATCACGCAGTTTCTAGAACAGTGGCTGGAGCCCATGGCAAAAGACCAGCGCAGCTACGTGACCGTGGCCATCGGCTGCACCGGCGGACAGCACCGGTCCGTCTTCCTGGTGGAGCAACTCACCGGCGTCTTCAGCGCGCGCAAAGACGCGCCCTGGGTCACGCTCAAACGCCACCGCGAACTCGACGTGTAAAGGGCTGCGCCCGTTGCGCCCAGCCCTACCCCGCCTCCAGCAGGCGGCGCACCGGGGCCGGCAGCCCCAGCCCAGGCCACTGCGCCGCCGGCACCCATTGACCCTTGCTTGCGGCATCTCCTTCGGCGCGCGGCGTCTTGGCAAGGCTGAGCTTCCACGGGTGCAAATGCAAGTCCTTGTGGGTGAGCACATGCACGAATACCGGCAACGGCATGGGCGCAGCAGCGCGACTCCACTTGGCCGCCGCGGACAGCAGCGCAGCCTCGCTGTCGAACACGGGCAAGCAATACAGGCCGGCCCACACGCCCGGCGTGGGTCGCTTATCCAGCCAGACCGCGCCGCTGGCGTCCGTCAGCCACAAGAGCCAGATCTGTTGCGCGCTGCGTTTGAGTTTGCGGGTGCGCAGCGGGTAATCCTGCACACGGTCCTGGGCGCGGGCCACGCAGATATCGGCCAGCGGGCAGCTGACGCAGCGGGGTTGACGCGGCTGGCATAAGGTCGCTCCCAGGTCCATCACGCCCTGGGTATAGCGTTGCATGGAAAAGCCCTCCGGCGCGTCGCCATCCTGCTGCGGCAACAGCGCTTGCGCCGCGTCCCATAGCGCGCGGGCCTGCGCGGCCTGGGCCAGGTCACCGCCAAAGCCCAGCGCGCGGCTGAGCACGCGGCGCACATTGGCATCCAGAATCGCCACCCGTTCACCAAAACACAACGACGCAATCGCCGCTGCGGTAGAGCGCCCGATCCCCGGCAATTCAGCGAGTTGCGCTGCGCTGCGCGGAAACGCACCGCCATGGGTCTGCACTACCGCCTGCGCGCAGGCGTGCAGATTGCGGGCGCGGCTGTAATACCCCAAGCCGCTCCACAAGCCCAGGACCTCGTCCTGCGTTGCAGCAGCCAGCGTGCTGACCAAGGGAAACCGCGCCATGAAACGGTCGAAGTAAGCCATGACGGTCGACACCTGGGTTTGCTGCAACATGATCTCGGAGACCCAGACGCGGTAGGGGTCGGTGGTGTTTTGCCAGGGCAGGTCGTGGCGACCATGCAGCGCCTGCCAGTCCGATACCCGCTGCGCAATCGCAAAGGGTTGCGCGGTCACGCCTTTTGGCACCGGGGACAGAAAAACGTGGCGCGCTGGCCTTGGCGGATGCTGCGAACCGGCGTCGCGCACACCTTGCACGGCTGTGCCGCGCGGCCATAGACCATGGCTTCCAACTGGAAATAGCCGGACTCCCCTTGCGTATTGGAGAAGTCGCGCAAGGTACTTCCGCCCTTGGCCACGGCGCGGGTCAGCACATCGCGCACCGCGTGGTGCAAGCGCGCCAGCCGCGGCCGACTCAGGCGCGCAGCGCGGGTCGTGGGGCGGATGCCGGCCTGAAACAGCGCCTCGGATGCATAAATATTGCCCACTCCCACCACCACCTCGCCCGCCAGCAGCACCTGCTTGACCGGCGCATTGCGCAAGCGCATGGCGGCCGTGAATGCGGCCAGATCAAAGCTCTCGCCCAAGGGCTCCACGCCCAGCTTGCCCAACAACTTATGCGCAATGGGGCTGTCTTGCGAAGGGGCAAAAACAACCGCGCCAAAGCGGCGCGGGTCATTCAAGCGCAACACGCCGGCGCTGGTGTGCAAATCGAAGTGGTCATGTTTTCCCGGCTCGCCGGCGGAGGCGGCAAAGGTCAAACTGCCAGACATACCTAAATGCAGCAGCAACAGGCCCCGATCGAGATCCAGCAACAGGTATTTGCCCCGGCGGCGGACCGCGTGCACCCGCTGGCCCACCAGATTGGCAGCGTCGCAACCCATGGGCCAGCGCAAGGGTTTGCCCAAGCGAACCGACACAATCCGCGCGCCGGCAATCGCGGACGCAAAGCCCAGACGGGTCACTTCAACTTCGGGTAATTCGGGCATAGAGGGCGGTCGCAGAGAGTGCCGCAGATTATGATGGGGCGATGCGTTCCAAGCCCTCTTTTCTCCGCCCCGTGCGGCCTGTGTTGAAAACCGCAATCTCTGCATCACTGGCCGCACTGATCATGTCCAGCGCCGGTTGCGCGGCCACACCGGAGGCGACATACCAGGCGAAACCCGGCGAAACCGCGCAGGCTTTTTACCAAGGCGTGCTAGCAGAACTGAGCAGCCTGGCAGAAGACTATGTGCAGGCCCATGCGCTGATGCTCAACCTAGCGCGCATGACCAACGACCCGCAGGCGTACGAGCGTGCCACCGAGTTCGCCTTGCGCTCACGCGACGGCGATACCGCGCTGATGACCGCCCGCAGCTGGCTCAAAGCGTTTCCGGGTTCGCACGAGGCGGCCCGCTATGTGATCCAAATTCTGGTGGGCTTGAACCGGCTGGATGACACCATCGAACCCCTGCGCGCCGATCTGGCGGCCTACCCGCTGACTGAGCGCGGTGCGGCGATTGCCGATGTGCCGCGCTACTTCGCCAGAGTCACGGACAAAAAACGCGCGGCTGCTGTTGTGCAAACGGCGTTGGCGCCAGAACTGGCGCGCAGCAAGCTCGCAGCCCCGGTCTGGGCAGCGGTTGGAACCATGCAACTCATGGCCTCGGAGGCTGCTTCGGCCCTCAAATCCGCGCTCAACGGTGCGCGCGCGGAGCCCACGAACCGGCAGATCGCCACGCTCGCGCTGTACCTGGTGCAGGCGGAAAAATCCCCGGCAGACGACATACTGGACGGTTTCATCCGGGCCTCAGGCCCCGTGGATGCGGGCTTGGCCTATGTGCGCCGGTTGGTCGAACTGGCGCGGGTCGAAGAGGCCTACGCCCGATCACAAACCCTGACGACCCTGTGGCCCGCATCTGCCGAAGCCTGGCTGGTGCGTGGCTCCATCGCCTTTCAGAAAAAAGACATGGAAGCCACGCGCAGCGCATTGGCGCGCTGCGCTGACATTCTCGAAAAGACCGATGCCGCAGCCCAGGACGCCATGGCCGGCGGGCGGGTCGCCGCGCAAGCCTATTTCCTGCTGGCGGTTCTGGCCGAAAACGAGAAAGATTACGCGATGGCCAATTCCTACTTGGACCGCCTGACCAGCCAGGAGGACCAGCGCCGCGTGAGCCAGCGTCGGGTACAGATGCTGCTGGCCCAAGGCCAGTTAGAGGCAGCGCAGGAGCTGGTCAACAACATGCCCGAAGAGCTTGAAGACGAAGCACGCGCCAAAATCAGCGCGGAAGTCGAGGTGCTTCGCGCGCGCAAAGACGAAGCCGGCGCCTACCGCTTGCTGACCGATGCCATGGTGCGTTTCCCCAAGGACCCTGAGCTGGCGTATGAGGCGGCCATGTCGGCCGACAAGATCAAAGACCTCGTCGCCATGGAACAGATTCTGCGCAAACTGCTGGCCCAACACCCCGATCACTACCAGTCCATGAACGCGCTGGGCTATTCGCTGGCCGACCGCAATGTCCAGCTGGTGGAAGCCCGCGCCCTGATTCAAAAGGCGCTCAGTTTTGCGCCGCAAGACCCGTACATCATCGACAGCATGGGCTGGGTCGAGTTCCGCAGCGGCAATCTGAGCTCCGCCAACACCTTGTTGCGCACCGCTTTCGAAGCCAAACCGGACGCGGAAATTGCTGCCCACTGGGGCGAGGTCCTGTGGGCTATGGGCCAGCGCGATGCCGCGCAAGCCACGTGGGAGCGCGGCCTCCGACTCAATCCGGACAATGAGACCCTGCGCGACACCGTGCGCAGATTGACCCAAAAGCCATGAAACGCAGGACCTGCGCCGCAGCAATCGCCGCGGCCGGGCTACTGGCGGGCTGTGCATGGTTTCGCCCGCAAACCCCCGCCCCGTTTTGGCAGGGTCGTATCGCCATCAAAGACCTGCGTGATCCACAGAACAATATGAGCGCCAGCTTCGAGTTGCAAGGCAGCGCCAACGCCGGCACCTTCGGGCTGTTCAATACGCTGGGCCTGACGCTGGCCAGCATGCGCTGGAGCGAGGGCTTTGCCGAGCTACAAAGCGGTGGCGAAACCCGAACCTACACGTCCGCGGATGCCATGGCCTACGCCAGCCTGGGGCACAGCATTCCACTGGCTGCGGTGTTCGGCTGGCTCAATGGCGACAACGCAAGCGTGCCCGGATGGGAGGTGGACCGTTCCCGCTATGCGGAGCGCCGCCTGCGGGCACGCAAAACCACCGCACCCGAGGCCGGCGTGGACCCGTCGGGCTTGGAGTTGCTACTGGTCTGGGACGCGCCATGAAGGCCTTGTACGACGTGCCCGCACCGGCCAAGGTGAACACCTTTTTGCACATCGTCGGGCGCCGGCCCGATGGCTACCACCTGTTGCAATCGGTGTTTGCCCTGCTGGACTGGTGCGACACCCTGCACTTTGAGTTGCGCAGCGGCTCCCATGTCAGCCGCGAAGACTTGCTCGCGCCCCTGCCGGCAGACGATTTGTGCCTGCGCGCCGCCCGCATGCTGCAGGAAGCCACCGGTTGCACCCAGGGCGCGCACATATCCGTGGCCAAAGTTCTGCCCGCTGAGGCCGGCCTGGGCGGCGGCTCGTCCGATTGCGCCAGCACCTTGCTGGCCCTGAACCGCCTGTGGAAGCTGGGATTGTCGCGCGCGCAGCTTTCTGCGATCGGGCTGCGGCTGGGTGCGGACGTGCCTTTTTTCTTATTCGGGCGCAATGCCTGGGTGGAGGGCGTAGGCGAGCAGCTCACGGCCATTGACCTGCCGCCAACCCCGCTGGTGGTGGCCAAACCGGCGGCGGGTGTTTCGACCGCAGCCCTGTTCACGGACCCGCGGCTGTGCCGCAACACGGGCCTTGCTATACTCGCGGGCTTTCTGGAAGCCGGGTTTGGTTTCGGGCACAACGACTTGCAGCCGGTGGCGCAAATGCTCTGCCCGCCCATAGAAGATGCTGTTCGATGGTTGGCATCGCAGGGTTTAGAGGCCCGAATGACCGGCTCCGGTAGCGCGGTATTCGCACCACTGACAAAAGCCCTGGATATGGGCGCAGTGCCTGAAGGTCTTTTGCTGCATACCTGCAGCACGCTGGCTGAGCATCCGTTGCGGAGCTGGGCAGAAGGGTGAAATGTTTTTCGGCTGGTTCCGGTTTTCCGGTGCCAGCCCGTGTAGGGGAATCGCCAAGTTGGTTAAGGCACTGGATTTTGATTCCAGCATGCGAAGGTTCGAATCCTTCTTCCCCTGCCAAAGTGTGTTTCGGTCCGTTCATTCCAACAGCTCTCAGGAGCGACTATGCAGGCACCCAGTCATCAATCCGATTTCATGATCTTCACCGGAAATGCCAATCCGGACATGGCTGCGGACATTGCAAAGAACCTGGGCATCAGCCTGGGTTCGGCCACGGTGGGACGCTTCTCGGATGGCGAAGTGACGGTCGAGATCAACCAAAACGTGCGCGCCCGCGACGTCTTTGTGGTCCAAAGCACCTGCGCCCCCACCAACGAAAACCTGATGGAGCTGCTCATCATGGTGGACGCGCTCAAGCGCGCTTCGGCTGAGCGGATCACCGCCGTCATCCCCTATTTCGGCTACGCGCGCCAGGACCGCCGCCCGCGCTCCACCCGCGTTCCCATCACGGCCAAGATGGTGGCCAACATGCTGCAAACCGCCGGCGTGTCGCGCATGCTGACCATGGACTTGCATGCCGACCAGATCCAGGGCTTTTTTGATATCCCCGTAGACAACATTTACGCATCGCCGGTTCTGCTGGGTGATTTGCAGTTGAAAAACTACGACGACCTGATCGTGGTCTCGCCCGACGTGGGCGGCGTGGTCCGGGCCCGCGCGATCGCCAAGCAACTCGATTGCGACCTGGCCATCATCGACAAGCGCCGCCCGCGCGCCAATGTCAGCGAAGTGATGCACGTCATCGGTGAGATTGAAGGCCGCAACTGCGTGATCATGGACGACATGATCGACACCGCCGGAACCCTGCTGAAAGCCGCCGAAGTGCTCAAGCAGCGCGGCGCGAAAAAGGTTTATGCCTATTGCACGCACCCGATTTTTTCGGGCCCTGCCATCGAACGTATAGAGCGCGGCGACGCCCTCGACGAAGTCGTGGTGACCGACACGATTCCGCTGAGCCGTGAGGCCGCCGTGTGCCCCAAAATCCGCCAACTCTCCGTGGCCCCGCTGATCGCTGAGACGATTTTGCGGATCTCCAAAGGCGAGTCGGTGATGAGTTTGTTCTCGGACCAAGACAATTTGTTTTGACAGGACAAAAGCCGGCCCGGCGCATTTGCACCGGGTCTTTTTCAACCGGAGCCGCACTGGTCGCGGTGGGCTCTTACAGGAGTAGTTATGAAATTTGTCGCTTTTGAGCGCAGCAAGCAGGGTACGGGTGCGAGCCGCCGTCTCCGCATCACAGGGCGCACGCCCGGCATCGTTTACGGCGGAACCGGCGAACCCCTGCCGATCGAGCTCGACCACAACGCCTTGTGGCACGCCATCAAAAAAGAGGCTTTCCACGCCTCGATCCTGGACATGGAGCTGAACGGCCAAACCAGCAAAGTGCTGCTGCGGGACCTGCAAATGCACCCCTTCAAGCAGTTGATCCTGCACGCTGACTTTCAGCGCGTGGACGCCAACACCATGCTGCACATGAAAGTGCCACTGCACTTCAGCGGTGAAGATGTTTCGCCTGCCGTCAAGCTCGACGCGTGCCTGATCAACCACGTTGCCAATGAGCTGGAAATCGCCTGTCTGCCCGCCAACCTGCCCGAGTTCATCGCGGTGGACCTGAGCGGACTGAAAAAAGGTACTTCGCTGCACGTCAATGACGTTCCCCTGCCCGCCGGCGTCAAAGCCGTCACCCGCGGTAAAGAGAACCCCGTCATCGTCTCGGTCACGGCACCGGTGGAAGAGGTCGTGGAAACTGCAGCTGCAGCCCCGGCCAAAGACGCCAAAGGCAAGGCTGCCAAGGCCAAGAAGTAAGCTGTTTCGGCTTGCATCTAAAAAGCCCGCTCGCGCGGGCTTTTTTGTGCCCGCAGCGCAACGCATCGGGACACAAGGCGGCTCCTAGAATCCCTGCATGATCAAATTGTTCGTCGGCCTGGGCAACCCGGGCCCGCAATACCGCGACACCCGCCACAACGCGGGGTTCTGGTTTATTGACGCGCTGGCCGCTTCGCTGAAAGTCACGCTGGCGATGGACCGCAACTTCCATGGCTACGCGGGCCGCTGCACCGTGGATGGACACTCCGTGTGGCTGCTGCAGCCGCAAACCTTCATGAACCTCTCGGGCAAGTCCGTCGCGGCGCTGGCGCGCTTTTACAAAATCGCCCCTGAAGAAATACTGGTTGCGCACGACGAGCTGGACATCGCCCCCGGCGAGGCCAAGCTCAAATTCGATGGCAGCCACGCCGGCCACAACGGACTGCGCGACATCCACGCCCAACTCGGCAGCGCCGCCTACTGGCGCTTGCGCCTGGGCATCGGCCACCCCGGATCTAAAGACGAAGTGGTCCACTGGGTCTTGCAAATCCCGTCGCTGGACCACAAAATCGGCATCGAGCA
>CANFTU010000005.1 GCA_947450005.1 Comamonadaceae bacterium
CGTTGGCCTCGCCGCGCGGAGTGCGGCGGATCGACGTGCGCTCGGCGCACGACATGCTGCAGGCCTGCCAGGCGCATGCGGATACCAGTGACATCCTGATTGCCACGGCAGCGGTCGCCGATTGGCGCTCGGCAGACGCCGCAGAACACAAAATCAAAAAAGATGGCTCCGGCCTGCCGCCGGCTCTGCAATTGGTAGAAAACCCTGACATCCTGGCCACATTGGCAGCCTCACCCCGCGGGCGCAGCGGCGCCTTGTTTTGCGTAGGCTTTGCAGCGGAGAGCCACAACCTGCTGGAACTCGCCAGCGCCAAACGCGTGCGCAAAGGCGTGCCGCTGATGGTGGGCAACATTGGCCCCCAAACCTTCGGGCAGGACGACAACGCGCTGCTGCTGATCGACGCACAGGGCGTGACCGAGTTGCCCCGCAACGCCAAAATCACGTTGGCGCGCCAACTGATCGCGCGCATCGCCGCGCACAGCATCCCAACTGTTCCTCAAGCACACTGATTTATGCAAGTTGACATCAAAATTCTGGACGCACGGCTGCTTGAGTCCATGCCCTCGTATGCGACGCCGGGCAGCGCCGGCCTGGACTTGCGGGCTTGCCTGGACGCGCCGCTGACCCTGGAACCCAACGCCTGGCAGTTGGTACCGACCGGCATGGCCCTGTTCCTCAATGACCCGGCCTATGCCGCGCTGATCCTGCCGCGATCCGGCCTGGGCCACAAACACGGCATCGTCTTGGGTAATTTGGTGGGCTTGATCGACAGCGACTACCAGGGGCAGCTGATGGTCAGCGCCTGGAACCGCAGCGCAACAGCCTTCACCATGACACCCATGGATCGCATCGCGCAGCTGGTGATCGTGCCGGTCGTGCAAGCGCAGTTTCGCGTGGTGACCGAATTTCCTGCCAGCACCCGCGGCGAAGGCGGCTACGGCTCGACTGGCAAGTCCTAACGCCGGTTCAACTGCTCAGTGCAGCAAGGATCCGCCATCGCCCTGCACATGGGGCGGCTCGATGCGGAAAAAGTGTGAACCCGTGCTGCGCTGAGCCAGTTCATCGGCCGTCGCCCCACGCACATCCTCAATCTGCAAGTGCAAGCGTATGGCCATACCAGCGAGCGGATGGTTGCCATCGAGCACCACGTGCTCGGGGTAGATGTCGGTTACGGTGAACAGCGCGTATGGCGGCACATCGGGGTTACAACCTTGGGGGAGCGCAGACCCCTCGATCAAGGACCCCACTTCCAGCTCCGCCGGGAACAAGCCACGCGGCTCCAGAAATAGCAACTTGTCATCAAAGTCGCCAAAGGCCTGGTCGGGCTCTATCTGAATCTGCAGCGCATCTCCGGCACGGTGGCCGTGTAAGACCGCCTCAATCGCCGGCAGCAAATCACCCCCGCCCAAAAAGAACTCCAAGGGCTCATCGAGCACATCCAATTGTTCGCCCAGTGTGTCCGTGAGCACCCACGTCAGCGCGACCACGCAGTCTTGAGAAATTTGCATCGTGAGATTGTCGCACCGCCAATCGGTCTGGCCTGCATGCCCGTCAAGCGCTGAGGCAGCCTGCGCGGCCCAATTATTATTGGATGCGATGAATGGATGAGGGCGTGCTACAGTCGTTGCAACAACTTGCATAGCAGCCATGAAAAATCTATTTCTGATCGTTCAACTTAAGAACGACGACTACCGATACGACCAATGGCGCGCAGATTTTGACGCCGAATCAGACGCACATAAGTTGTTTATGCGCGGCGTAACGATTGGGAAAATTGACGACCACACGGCAATGGTGGCGGCTGAGATATTTGACAAGCCTGGCAGAGATGCCTACCTGGCCGCGACGGCCGAGCGGAGCGCTGCTCTGGGCATTAAGAACCAATCCTACGTGATGATTCAAATCAGCGCCGATTAAGACGCTCTTTCAACACCGTGTGGTGCCCGAGACCGGAATCGAACCGGTACGCCCCATTTCTGGAAGCGGCGGATTTTAAGTCCGATGTGTCTACCTATTTCACCACTCGGGCACACCCCAAGAATCTTACACCCCAACACAAGGCTTAACGGCCACGGGCGAATCATCCGCTAGGCGCCTTCGCGCCAGAAGGCTGCAGATCAACCATCGGTGACGGGCACGAGCGGAAGATGCGATTCCGGGAGAGTTTATGGAGGCGCGGTCCGGAGTCGAACCGGACTAACCGGATTTGCAATCCGGGGCATAACCGCTTTGCTACCGCGCCGTCATTCCGCAACAAAAAGGGAAGCAATTGCTTCCCTTTTTTGCATTTTTGGAGCGGGAAAAGAGTCTCGAACTCTCGACCTCAACCTTGGCAAGGTTGCGCTCTACCAACTGAGCTATTCCCGCATACAAGGTACGGCTCAACGCCACACCTATCAAAAACTTTGGAGCGGGAAAAGAGTCTCGAACTCTCGACCTCAACCTTGGCAAGGTTGCGCTCTACCAACTGAGCTATTCCCGCAATCGAGCCGCAGAGTATAAGCGACAAAACTGCCCCGCTCAAGGAGCACCGGCCTCGACTGCGGACAACGTTAGTGCGTAACGGGTGTCGCAGGTTTATCGGCCCCCGCAGCGGCAAGAACCTCCGGCACCACGGGCACTTCATCGACCAGCGGTATGGGTTGGTGCACGAGCGCATGCTCCAAGACCTGGTCGATCCAGCGCACAGGGATGATTTTCAGACCGGCTTTGACGTTGTCCGGGATTTCCTGCAAGTCTTTGGCATTGGACTCCGGGATCAACACCGTGCGAATGCCGCCACGCAAGGCCGCGAGCAACTTTTCTTTCAGCCCGCCGATTTCCGTGATTTCACCGCGCAGGGTGATCTCACCCGTCATCGCGACGTCGCCATGCACAGCGATACCGGTGATGGCTGACACCAGCGCCGTTGCCATCGCGGCACCTGCGCTGGGGCCATCTTTGGGGGTCGCGCCATCCGGCACATGGATATGGATATCTTTCTTGTCGAACACCTCGTCTTTGATGCCCAGCACTTTGGAGCGGCTGCGCACCACGGTGCGAGCCGCCTCAACCGATTCTTTCATGACGTCGCCCAGCGAACCGGTGCGCGTAATCGTGCCCTTGCCCGGGGTGATCGCGGCCTCAATGGTCAACAGATCACCACCCACCTCGGTCCAGGCAAGACCGCAGACCTGACCAACTTGGTTCTGGTCTTCCGCACGCCCATAGGTGTATTTACGAACTCCCAGGAAGTCATTGAGTCCGTCGGCCGTGACCACGATTTTCCCGGTCATTTTCTTCAACAAAAGACCTTTGACCACCTTGCGGCAGATCTTGGAGAGCTCACGCTCCAGGGAACGCACGCCCGCTTCGCGGGTGTAGTAGCGCACGATATCGCGAACCGCAGACTCTTCAATTTGCAACTCTTCGGCCTTCACCCCGTTATTTTTCATCTGCTTTGGAAGCAAATAAGTGATCGCAATATTGGTCTTCTCATCCTCCGTGTAGCCCGAGAGGCGAATCACTTCCATACGGTCCAGCAGAGCCGGGGGGATCTTCATGGAGTTGGAGGTCGCGACGAACATCACATCGCTCAGGTCGTAGTCGACTTCCACATAGTGGTCGCCGAACTTGTGGTTTTGCTCAGGATCGAGCACCTCGAGCAAGGCACTGCTGGGGTCGCCCCGGAAGTCTGTGCCTAGTTTGTCGATCTCATCCAGCAAAAACAATGGATTGCGGGTGCCCACCTTGGTCAGGCTCTGCAGGACCTTTCCGGGCATGGCGCCGATATAGGTGCGCCGGTGGCCCCTGATTTCGGCTTCGTCACGCATGCCACCCAGGGCCATACGCACGTATTTACGCCCGGTTGCCTTGGCAATGGACTGGCCCAGCGATGTTTTGCCCACGCCCGGCGGGCCAACGAGACACAAAATCGGAGCCTTCACTTTGTCCACCCGCTGCTGCACCGCGAGGTATTCCAAAATCCGGTCTTTGACTTTGTCCAGGCCGTAGTGGTCCTGGTTCAAAACGGCTTCTGCATTTCCCAGGTCGTGTTTGATTTTGGTTTTGGTACGCCAAGGCAGCCCGACCAGCACATCAATGTAATTACGCACCACCGTGGCCTCGGCCGACATGGGAGACATCAAACGCAGTTTTTTGAGTTCGCCTTCGGCTTTCTTCAAGGCCTCGGCGGGCATTTTGGCGCCCTTAATCTTATTTTCGATCTCTTCAATATCAGCGCCGTCCTCGCCGTCGCCCAGCTCCTTTTGGATCGCTTTGACCTGCTCGTTCAAATAAAAATCGCGCTGGTTCTTCTCCATCTGACGCTTGACGCGACCTCGGATTTTTTTATCGACGTTGAGGATGTCAACCTCGCGCTCAATTTGCTCAAACAGGTTTTCGAGCCGTTGCTGCACATCCGACAGCGCCAGAACAGCTTGCTTGTTTTCCAGCTTGAGCGGCAGGTGCGCGGCGATGGTGTCCGCCAAGCGACCGGTGTCGTCAATGCTGACGATGGACGTCAAAATTTCGGGCGGTATTTTCTTGTTCAGTTTCACGTATTGGTCAAACTGCTGCATCACCGCGCGGCGCAGGGCTTCGAGTTCACTGGAGCCCTCACCCGCCGGTTGCGGCTCGACTGCCTCCACGGGGGTGAGCTGCGCCACGAAGTGCGTTTCCAAGTCGCTGATTTTGTTGACGTGCGCGCGCTGATGCCCTTCCACTAGCACCTTCACGGTGCCGTCGGGCAGCTTGAGCATCTGCAAAATCGTCGATACGCAACCCACGTCAAACATATCGCCCACCGAGGGTTCGTCTTTGGATGCGGTCTTTTGGGCTACCAACATGATCCGCCGCTCGGACTCCATCGCCGACTCCAGCGCCTTGATGCTTTTGGAACGCCCCACAAACAGGGGAATCACCATGTGCGGAAACACCACCACATCGCGCAGCGGCAACATGGGCAGCTCAATCGGGGTCGGTGGCAAAGGGGTATGGCCGGACATTTCTATCTTTCGTTCAAGAGGCATACGCTGGGTTAAGACCCGCGTTCATCAGTCGCAAAGGGCGGGATTCACGCCTGCTTGGCAATTTCCCGGTAAACCAGCAAAGGAGGCTTGTTGTCTTCGATGGTTTTCTCATCGACGACCACGCGCTCGACATTCGGCGAATCCGGCAACTCATACATGGTGTCAATCAATGACTGCTCCACGATCGAGCGCAATCCCCGCGCGCCGGTTTTCCGCGCAAGCGCACGCTTGGCAATCGCGCGCAACGCATCGGGCAGTATCTCCAGCTCAACGCCCTCCATTGCCAGCAGCTTGGCGTACTGCTTAACTAAGGCATTTTTTGGCTCGGTCAAAATTTGCACCAACGCGTCCTCGGTCAACTCGGCAAGGGTGGCAACCACCGGCATACGGCCAACCAACTCTGGAATGAGGCCGAACTTGATCAAATCTTCCGGTTCGACTTCCTTGAAGACATCGGACAAACTGCGCTGCGCCTGGCTCTTCACCGTGGCTGAGAAACCGATCCCAGACGATTGCGTCCGGTTGTCAATCACTTTTTCCAAACCTGAAAAAGCACCGCCGCAAATGAACAGGATATTCGTCGTGTCAATCTGCACAAAATCCTGATTGGGGTGCTTGCGGCCACCCTGCGGCGGAACGCTGGCCATGGTGCCTTCGATCAACTTCAGCAGGGCTTGCTGCACACCCTCGCCAGACACATCACGGGTAATCGACGGGTTATCTGATTTGCGTGAAATTTTGTCAATCTCGTCGATGTACACAATTCCGCGCTGGGCGCGTTCGACATCGTAATTGCAGGTTTGGAGCAACTTCAAGACGATATTTTCGACGTCTTCGCCGACATAACCGGCTTCGGTCAGTGTCGTGGCATCCGCCATCACGAAGGGGACGTCGAGCATGCGCGCCAGGGTTTGCGCCAACAAGGTCTTGCCGGAGCCGGTGGGGCCAATCAGCAGAATATTGCTCTTAGCTAACTCCACTTCGTCCTTTTTGGACTTGTCTTTGTGACGCAAGCGCTTGTAATGGTTGTAAACCGCAACGGCCAACGTGCGCTTGGCGGGCTCCTGCCCGATGACATAGTTATCCAGGTTGGCCTTGATCGTGGCCGGCGTGGGCAATTCGCCACGCGCTTCCTTGGCGTCGGTTACGCCCGCGGAGTCATCCCGGATAATTTCATTGCAGAGGTCGATGCATTCATCACACACGAAGACCGACGGCCCGGCGATCAGCTTCTTCACTTCATGCTGGCTCTTGCCACAAAAGGAGCAAAAGAGATTCTTCTCGCTAGAGGAGCCTTTTTTTTCAGCCATATGGAGGTGCTTCGTTTATCGGGTTCCGTTTCAGGGGCGCTTTTCAATCACTTCGTCGACCAAACCATATTCTTTGGATTCCTGCGCTGACAAATAATAATCGCGTTCGGTATCACTCTGGATCTTTTCCAGGGGTTGGCCTGTGCGATCCGCAAGTATTTTGTTCAATTGCTCGCGGGTTTTGAGTATTTCCCGGGCGTGGATCTCAATTTCCGTCGCCTGGCCCTGCGTTCCGCCGAGGGGCTGGTGAATCATCACTTTGGAATTGGGTAGCGAAAAACGCTTGCCTTTGGCTCCCGCAGCCAGCAAAAACGCGCCCATGCTGGCGGCCATACCGATGCACAGCGTCGAAACCTGGGGCTTGATGAAGTTCATAGTGTCAAAAATCGCCATGCCGGCGCTGACCGAGCCACCCGGGGAGTTGATGTAAAACGATATGTCCTTATCCGGATTTTCGCTTTCCAGGAACAGCAACTGCGCCACAACCAGGTTGGCGACATGGTCGTTCACTGGTCCCACCAGAAAAATCACCCGCTCCTTGAGCAGCCGGGAGTAGATGTCGTACGAGCGCTCGCCCCGCCCGGACTGCTCGATGACCATGGGGATCATGCCCAGCGCCTGGGTTTCTTGGGGCTCACGCCCGCCATATTGGATTTTCATACGACTGTTCTCCGGGTATTGCTGATCAAACCTGTCCCATCAACTCGTCAAAGTCAATGTGCTTTTCTTCCACCTTCACCTGAGACAAGATGTAGTCGGTTACGTTGTTTTCAATGACCACCGACTCGACTTCCGCCATGCGTTGGCGGTCGCTGTGGTACCAGCGCACCACTTCAGCGGGTTTTTCGTAGCTGGATGCCAGCTCGTCTACATGCTGTTTGATCTGCTCCGGCTTGGCTTCCAGACCCTGGGTGCGAACCAATTCAGCAACGGTCAGGCCCAAACGGACCCGACGCTCTGCCTGGGCGCGGAACATATCCTGCGGAATCGGCGCCTTATCGGCGTCTTTCACGCCGCGCTGCTTGAGCTCTTCACGGGCGCTGGCCACCATCCGGTCGACCTCGGACATCACGCTGGAGCGCGGCAAGTCAAAGTCTGTGCGTGACACCAGCGCGTCCATCGCCGACTGTTTGTTGCGGCTGAGCAAACGGAACTTGACTTCGCGCTGCAGATTTTTGCGGATGTCCGCACGCATCGCCTCCACGGTGCCCTCTGGTATGCCCAGCGATTTGGCCATGGCATCGTCCACCTGTGGCAGGTGGGCCGCCTCCAACTTTTTGACGGTGACCATGAAGTCCGCGGTCTTTCCAGCTACGTCTTTGCCTTGGTAATCCTCCGGGAAAACCAAAGGAAAGGTCTTGCTTTCACCAATTTTCATACCCAGCGTAGCGGCTTCAAACTCCTTGAGCATCTGGCCGTCGCCCAAAATGAACTGGAAATCGGCCGCCTTCCCGCCGTCAAACAACTCGCCGTCAATTTTTCCTTCGAAGTCGACCGTCACGCGATCGGTCTCCTGCGCCACACTGTCCAAAGCGCGCTGCGCGAAGGTACGGCGCTGCTTGCGCAAAATGTCAATGGTCTTGTCAATGGCAGCCTCGCTGACCTCGGCGTGCACTTTTTCGACCACTGCGTCCGACAGGGGCGCAATCTTGACCTCTGGAAACACCTCAAACACCGCGTCAAAGGCCATTTCATCGTCTGAAGGCGCGGTCGCCTGGGTGATACTGGGCTGCCCGGCCACGCGCAACTTGGCTTCGTTGGCCGCAGCGCTGAAAGCCTGACCGACCTTGTCGTTGACAACTTCATATTGAACTGAATAGCCGTAGCGCTGGGCTACCACATTCATAGGGACCTTTCCGGGGCGGAATCCGTCCATCTTGACCGTGCGGGCCAGTTTGCGCAAACGCACATCCACCTCACCTTGTATCGCTGCCACCGGCATCGTGAGTGTGATTTTGCGTTCCAGTTTTTCCAAATTTTCCACCACCACGGTCATCGCTCTACTCCTCAAAGGAAAAAAATCGGGGCAACCAATGCCGCTCATGCGACACTGGATTGCCCCATAACATCGGGCTTACGCCATCGGTATCCGGCTGGTGCGCGGGGGGGGACTCGAACCCCCACAGTATTGCTACCGTCAGGACCTAAACCTGGTGCGTCTACCAATTTCGCCACCCGCGCGGGCATTTCAGGTCAGCCGAAGAGTTTAACCTCCCGGCCGCAATGGACGCCTCAGGCGCGGGCCTTAGCGCCGCACACGAAACCAAGCCGCATACATAGCCGGCAAAGCCAGCAAGGTCAGGGCCGTGGCGATGATCAAACCACCCATGATGGCAACGGCCATGGGGCCCCAAAAGACCGAACGCGTCAGCGGAATCATCGCCAATACGGCCGCCGCTGCTGTCAGCACGATCGGACGCAAACGCCCCGCCGCAGAGTCGATGATCGCATCCCAGACAGGCACACCCCGGGCGCGCTCCTGCTCGATCTGGTCAATCAAGATCACCGAATTGCGCTGGATCATGCCCATCAAGGCGATAACACCCAGCATGGCAACAAAACCAAACGGCCGGTTGAAGCCCAGCAATGCGATGGCAACCCCGACGATGCCCATAGGCCCTGTCAAAAACACCAGAACCGCGCGACTGAAACTTTGCAGCTGCAACATGAGCAAGGTGAATGTGACAAACAACATCACCGGAATACCCACCACAATTGAAGACGAGCCCCGGCTGCTCTCCTCCACCGCACCTGCGACTTCAATCCGGTAGGTGCCGCCGCCCGCCGCCTTCCAGCGGGCCTCCAGCGCCCGCAAGGCCGGCAGCATTTGCTGGGTCACCGTTGCACCCTGTAAGCCCTCAGCGATATCGCACTGTGTGGTGATGGCGTAATTGCGCCGGTCACGCCACAGCACGCCCGGCTCCCAGGCCAAATGGATTTTGGCGATTTGGTTCAGAGGAATCGACTTGCCTGTTGACGTGGCAACGTAGGTGTTGCCCAGATCACTGAGCGCATCGCGCTCTTCTAAAGGCTGGCGCAAAACGATATCGATCAGCTTGTCGCCCTCTCGAAACTGGGCCGATACGCGCCCGCTGTAGAGAAGCTGCGAGGCCTGCGCAATGCTCTTGCTGGTTACGCCCAGGGCGCGGGCCTTGTCCTGGTCCACTTCCAGACGCAAGACTTTGACGGACTCGTTCCAATTGTCATTAACCCCCCGCGCGCTCGGGTTCTGGCGCATCACGTCCTTGACTTCATCAGCCCTTGCGCGCAGCACCGCGGGGTCATCCCCGATCACCCGGAATTGAACCGGGTAGGCAACCGGAGGGCCATTGGGCAGGTTTTTGACACGCACGCGGACCTCGGGGAACTCCTGCGCAATCAGCTGGGCAATTTTGGGCCGCAAGGCATCACGTTCGGCCAACCCTTTGGGCACCACAATCATCTGCGACACATTGGTCTGCGGGAATATGGCGTCCAAGGGAAGATAAAAGCGCGGGACACCGGAGCCCACCCAGGTAGTTACGGTCTCGACGGTCGGATCCCCGATGATCCGCGCCTCTAGGCGCTGGACCACGGCTTCGTTCTTGGCGATCGCGGTACCTTCGGGGAACCACATATCGACCAACAACTCCGGCCGGCTCGAATCCGGGAAAAACTGCTGCTGCACTTTACCCATACCGAAAATGCCCAGCCCCAGCGCGGCCACCGTCAAGCCAATGGTGGTCCACCGGAAGCGCACGCACCAGTTGACGGTCGCGCGAAAGGCGGCATAGAACGGAGAATCGAATGTTTCAGCGCGGCCCCCTTCGGCGTGATGCTTGGGCATTTTGAGCAAAAGAACACCCAAGTACGGAACGAAGTAGACGGACACAAACCAACTCAACACCAAGGCCATGACCGTCACAGCGAAAATGGCAAAGGTGTATTCGCCCGTCACTGACTTGGCAAGACCGATGGGCAAGAAGCCTGCCGCGGTGATTAATGTGCCCGTCAGCATGGGCATGGCCGTCACTTCATAGGCGAAAGTAGCCGCGCGCACCTTGTCATAGCCCTCCTCCATTTTGTGCACCATCATCTCTACAGCAATGATGGCATCGTCGACCAACAAGCCCAGCGCGATGATCAACGCACCCAAAGAAATTTTGTGCAAGCCGATACCGCAGTAATACATACCCAAAAAGGTAATAGCCAGCACCAGCGGTATCGTGATTCCCACGACCAGTCCAGGCCGTACGTCCAATTCGTAGCGGCGGTACCAAGGATGTATGCCACTGCGTGTGTGCAGTCCCAGACTGAGAAAGCTCACCGCCAGCACAATCACAACCGCTTCAATCAAGGTATGGATGAATTCATCCACCGAACGAATCACCGCCTCGGGCTGGTCTTGAACTTGGACCAAACGCACGCCCGCAGGCAGCTCCGAGTTGATCAAGGCGCTGGCTGTTCGCAGGTTTTTCCCGAGGGCGACGATGTCTCCGCCTTTGGCCATTGAAATGCCCAAAGCAATCACCCGATTACCCTGAAAGCGCACACGGGTTGAGGCTGGATCGGCATAGCCACGGCGGATGTCAGCGATATCGCCCAATCGCAACTGCTTGCCCGAACTCGCCCGTATGGGCATATCCTTTAGCTGCTGCAACGCAGAAAAGGAACCCGCCACCCGCACGCGCACCACATCATCAGGCGCTTGCAAGGCGCCGGCGCTCTCCATCGCGTTTTGATCATTCAGCTGCCCCAGAACATGGTTCAATTCCAGCCCCAACTGCGCCAGGCGCTTGTGGGAAATCTCAAGGAATATTTTCTCGTCCTGCACCCCGAACAGCTCGACCTTGCGGACATCGGTGACGCGCAGTAGGCGCTGACGGGCGTCGTCCGCAAAACTTTTCACCTCTGCCGCACTGAAACCATCCGACTCCAAAGCGTAAATGGTCCCGAACACGTCACCGAATTCGTCGTTGAAAAACGGTCCCACGACACCCGCAGGGAGCGAGCCCTGCAATTCACTGACTTTTTTGCGTATCGTGTACCAGGTGTATTCAACATCGCGCCCGGTCGTTGCCTCGCTGACGTTGAACAGAATGGTTAATTCACCCGCCTTGGAAAAGCTCCGGATCTTGTCCACGCCGCTTACTTCCTGGAGCGTGCGTTCGATTTTGTCGGCAACCTGATCTGCCATTTGCTGCGCTGACGCGCCAGGCCAATTGGCCTTCACCACCATCGTGCGGAAGGTGAAAGGGGGATCTTCGTCCTGCCCCAATCGAAAGTAACTCGCCAGACCGATGATCATCAGCACCACCAGCAAATAGCGCGTCAAGGCGGCGTGCTCAAGAGCCCACTGCGAGAGGTTGAATCCGGATGGGTTGGTTGGGCTTTTCATAAACCGCTCACCGCTTTGGCGCGCCGGCAGCCATGGCATCCTTCGGCTGATAGATGGCGACCTTCTGTCCATCGGTCAACACATGGACGCCAGCCGTGATGACCTGATCCCCCGCCTTGATCCCGGAGGTGATCAGCACCTCATTACCCTGGACTTCACCAAGCGTAATGGCCGTCTTCCTAACCGTCATGGTCGTGCTATCCAGCGCCCAGACGGCGGTTTTTTCACCGGCCCCATAAAGGGCACTGGTAGGCAACTTGATGCCCTCTTTTGAAGCGGACACCATGCCGCGGGGCACAACCGATACCGTGGTCCCCAGCGCGGGAATATCCGCGCCCTTGAGCGCCACTTTCACCGTGAATGTTCGTGTGACCGGGTCGGCGCTGGGGGCAATTTCACGCACCGCACCGGCCAGCACGGCCCCATTCGCCCAGACGCGCACATCTGCGGCCATCCCGATATGGATCGATCCCACCTTGTCTTCGGGCACGGCAAACACCGCATCGCGCGGGCCGTCCTGCGCGACCCGCACTACGGGTGTGGCCGCGCCCACCACCTGCCCAAGTTCCATATCTACGGCCGTGACAACACCCGAAACATCCGCAATCAGGCTGGTATAGCCCGTCTGATTGCCTTGTGATGCCGCTTGGGCCTGCGTTTGCTGCAATTGAAACAGCGCGGCCTTGTAATTGGCTTCACGCCGCTCAAGTTCGGCCGCGCTGATGAAGTTTTGTTCCCGCAAGCCGGTGTAACGCTTGAACTCCGCCGACGCGAGGTCCAGATTGGCCTGGGCGGAGGCGACCTGCGCTTTGGAAACGTCGGCGGCAAGCCGGTAATCCACCGGATCCAGTTGTGCCAGTAATTGCCCGGCCTTCACATGCTGCCCAACCTGCACCGCCCGCCGAACCACCTTGCCACCCACACGAAAACCCAGCCGCGACTCGGCCTGGGGCAACAATTCGGCCGCGTATTCCTGTGAATCGGTGATGGACCCGTCTGCCACGGTCAACACCCGCACGGCGCGAACCGGCTCCGGCGTGGCTACGTGTTCCGAGCAGCCAAAAAGCGCCATCAGCAGCGAAAAGGCGGCCGACGCCCACACAAGCCGAAGAAGACAGGATCTCATTGATAATTCCCTGAATAAATTAGAAATGTGGCTGCGGGGCACCGCTGCAAATGCAGGATCGGCCTCGAATTGGTCAAAATTTTAACAATAGATTGCAACTTAACATTCTGTATGCCCTCATTCCGTACGGATGCGGCACCTGGCCACTACGAAAATTTCCCCGTCGCCTCGCTCTTATGCCCACCCCGGCTGCGGGGAGCCGTCGTGGCGCTGTACCACTTCGCCCGCACCGCAGATGACCTGGCAGATGAAGGGCAATCGACGGCCGATGCGCGCCTGGACGCCCTCAACCGCTACCGGGAACAACTCACGCTGGCCGCCCACAGCCCGCCGCCTGCCCACAGCGAATGGGCCTGGGTTTTCGCCCCTTTGCACACCGTACTGGCAGACCACGATTTGCCGCTGAGCTTGCTGCATGCCCTGTTGGACGCTTTCGTACAGGATGTCGACATGACGGCCAGGCAGGCTGGCTACCACGACGAGGCGCAATTGCTGAACTACTGCAACCGCTCGGCCAATCCGGTGGGGAGCTTGCTGCTGCACCTCTACGGCGTGCGCAGTCCGCAGGCATGGGTACAGAGCGACGCCATTTGTACCGCCCTGCAGCTGATTAATTTTTGGCAGGACTGCGGCGTCGACCTGACACGCGGCCGCTGCTACTTCCCTGCCGATTGGATGCGCCAGCACAACACCGATCTAGCCGCATTGCGCTGCGGTGCGTCAACTGCAGCCGAACAGACGCTGATCGCCCACTGCGTGCACCACGCGCGCCAGTTGATGGCCAGCGGCGCGCCCCTGGTGCACCAGCTGCCCGGTCGCGCCGGCTGGGAGCTGCGGCTGGTGGTGCAAGGTGGTCTGCGCGTGCTGGAAAAAGTGGAACGCCTGGGCGCGCAGGTACTCCGCCAGCGCCCCCGCCTGTATGCGCCGGATTACCTGCTGATGGTGTGGCGCGCGCTGCGCATGTAAACCATGCCGTCACGCGCGGGCTTGCGGCGACAATCCGCCTATGCGCCCAGAGCAATACGTCCAGGAAAAAGCCGCCGGCTCGGGCAGCAGCTTTTATTACGCCTTTCTGTTCTTACCGGCACCGCGGCGCGCAGCCATCACCGCCTTTTATGCCTTTTGCCGGGAAGTGGATGATGTAGTGGACGACGCCGTGGACATGGGCGTGGCCGCAACCAAACTGGCCTGGTGGAGCCAGGAGGTCAACCGCGCGTTCGCAGGCAACCCAAGCCACCCTGCGATGCAGGCGCTGCTGCCCCATGCCGCAGCTTATGGGATTGAAGAACGGCAGTTGCAAGACGTGATTGCGGGTTGCCGCATGGACTTGGAGCAAACCCGCTACTTGGACTACCCCAACCTGGAACGCTACTGCCACCTGGTGGCCGGCGTAGTAGGCGAAGTGGCAGCCCGCATCTTCGGTCAGCAGGCCGTGCAAACCACGCAATACGCCCATACCCTGGGGCAGGCATTGCAACTCACCAACATCATCCGGGACGTGGGCGAAGACGCGTTGCGCGGACGCATCTACCTGCCGGTATCGGAGTTGCAGCAATTTGACGTGAAAGCCCATGACGTGCTCAAACGCCAATACTCCGAGCGCTTCACCGCCTTGATGCAATTCCAGGCCCGCCGCGCGCATGCGCTGTATGACCAGGCGCTGCAGCTTTTGCCCGACCAAGACCGGCGCAGCCAAAAGCCCGGGCTGATGATGGCCAGCATCTACCGTACCCTGCTGCGGGAAATCGAGGCCGCAGATTTTCAGGTGCTCCACCAACGGGTGCGCCTGACGCCACTGCGCAAGCTGTGGCTGGCATGGCGGGTGCAGGCGCTAGGCCGAATGTGAGCGCGCAAGCACCGTGAAGGCCGGCAAAAAGAAGATTGCAGTCGTGGGCGCCGGATGGGCTGGTATTGCTGCGGCTGTGGACGTCTGCCGCAATGGCCACCAGGTGACGTTGATCGAAGCCAGCCGCACCTTAGGTGGCCGCGCCCGCGCCTTGCCCCGGCGCGCCCACCCGGACACAGGCGCCGAAGAACCCTGGCTGACGCTGGATAACGGGCAGCACATTTTGCTGGGTGGCTACGCGCAAACGTTGCGTTTGATGGATGCATTGAACATCGACCCGGAAGCCGCATTTTTGCGCCTGCCACTGGACTTGCGCGACGCACAAGGGCTGGGCATGCATTTGCCCGATATGGAGCGTCCCTGGAACCTGCTGGCGGGCTTGGCCCTAGCACGGGGCTGGAGTCTGGGCGACAAGCGGGCGCTTCTGACGCAGATGCGGGTCTGGCGCAAAGCTGGATTCTTGTGCGCGCCGGGTCGCAGCGTCGCTGATGTTTGCAGCGGCCTGCCGCAAGCGGTGCGCCAGTCCTTGATGGACCCGCTGTGCGTCTCGGCTCTGAACACGCTTCCGTTTAAGGCCAGCGGCCAGGTATTTTTGCGGGTGCTGCATGACGCCTTGATGGGTGAGAGCGGAAAGAGCACGCCGGCATCTTTCGCGACCTCTGACGCCCTACTGCCGCTGCGTGACCTGAGCCGGCTCATGCCCGAACCCGCCGCGCGCTGGCTCGAACGGCATGGTGCGGACGTACTGCGGCAGCACCGGGTGGCACGGGTTGCTTGGAACGCCGGCCGTTGGGATCTGGAAGATGCAGATGGTGGGCGCCAAACCTTTGACGCTGTGATCTGGGCCACCGCGCCTGAGCACGCACTGCAAACCATACGCCACAGCACCGAAGGCGCGCCGCCCAATGTGGCCGCGCACTTTGCCCGCTGGTGCACTGCCGCCGAAAAGTTACGGTATGAATCGATCGCCACCGTGTACACCTATTCCCGGGAAGCGACGCTGCCCCGACCGCTGCTGCGCCTGAACCATGCGCCGGGTGCACCGGCGCAATTCGTGGTGGACCGCGGCACGATGGGCGACCCGGGTCTGTGGGCATTTGTCATCAGTGCGGCGCGGGGCGAAAAGGCCACCCTCGAGTTCCAGGTGCTCAACCAGGCCCGCACCGAACTGGCCGACCACCTGGGTCCGACGGGTATCGCTGCCGTCCAAACCGTGATTGAAAAGCGCGCCACGTTTGCATGCACGGCGGGCCTCAAACGCCCCGGTCCACGCATCGCGCCCGGCCTGCTGGCATGCGGCGATTACACCTATGCGCCCTACCCCGCGACCCTGGAAGGCGCCGTGCGCAGCGGCCAAATGGCAGCCATGGCGGTGGAAGACATGGGCGGGTTCAAATGGAAGGAGTAGAAACAACAAAGGCCGTTTGTCGGACTACAACAAACGGCCTTGAACTGTGAATTGGTCGGTGTGAAAGGATTCGAACCTTCGACCCCTTGCACCCCATGCAAGTGCGCTACCAGGCTGCGCCACACACCGAAGCGATCGATTATAGCCACCGGGTCCGACGGCAAACGACCTCGGCAGCGAGCCTGACCAGGGCCGCCCACACGCCGCCGGCTAACCCGCTTCTGCGAGCAGATCCCGGATCTGGAGCAATTCGTTGCGGACTGAAGCCGACAAAAAATCCTGTGCGGCATGGACGCCTTCTAGGCTGTCAACGATTGCCGCACCCGACGCATCCAGAGCGCCGAAGTGGGCTTCGTCAGCCAAAGAATCGGATTTGAGGGGCCGCTCTTCGGTGATGCTTTCCAGCATTTTGTTGCGCGCGCCACTGATGGTGAAACCCTGCTCATACAAAAGACCGCGGATACGGCGCACCATCAATACTTCGTGGTGCTGGTAATAACGCCGGTTACCGCGCCGCTTCATCGGGCGTAACTGGGTGAATTCCTGCTCCCAATAGCGCAAGACATGGGGCTTGACGCAGCACAACTCCCCCACTTCACCGATGGTGAAGTAGCGTTTGGCAGGGATTGGCGGCAGGCTGTTTTCCATGGAAATCAATGTCTTTGGCGGTATAGCTCAGGGATTACTGGAACGGGGGCGCGAGGTTACCCGAACTTGGGCGCGCAGGAAAGCACTATTTTCCGCCGGACGGTTGCCCGGCCTGCGGCGCCTGCTCTTGAATCTGGTCTTTGAGCTTGTGGCTGGCGTGGAAAGTCACCACCCGGCGCGCCGCAATTGCAATGGTTTCCCCGGTACGCGGATTGCGGCCCGGACGCGGCTTCTTGGTGCGGATCTGGAAGTTTCCGAAACCGGTGATCTTGACGTCGGTACCCGCAACCAATTGTTGGACCATCAGCTCAAAGAACGCATCCACCATATCTTTGGCCTCGCGCTTGTTCAAGCCGATGTTCTCGTACAAAAGCTCGGCCAGGTGCGCCTTGGTCAGGGCCGGTGTTTCGAGGCTGTTAACGGATAGTTCCATGGCGGGCGGTGCGAAAGCGGAGTGCGACTGTAGCGCTCAGGTACGGGGGCGCGCACCTAGGGTTTGCGCTAGGTGCGCCCAAACAGCTTGCATGGCGGTGTCGATTTCAGCGTCCGTCAGGGTGGCGACCGGCGAGGCAAGCGTCAGGCGCACGGCGAGGCTGCGCGCGTGGTCATCCGGCTGGGCCACTTTGGGGCGGTAGACATCGAACAACTGCGCGTCTTGCAGCAAACCGCCATGCGGCGCCTGGTGAATGGCAGCGATCAGATCCGCATGGGTGTGAATCTCCGGCAGCAGCAGCGCGATATCGCGCTGCACGGCGGGAAATTTCGCGATGGGCACAAAGGCCGGCACGGGGCGGTGCAGCAAGGCCGCCAGATCCAGCTCGAAAATGATGGGCGCTGCGGCCAAGCCGTAGCTTTGGCGCCACTGCGGATGCAACTCGCCGACTACGCCGATGTCCACGCCACTGAGCCGCACCGACGCGCTGCGCCCGGGATGCAGAGCCGGATGGTGGGCACTGGCGCTGGCGGGAACAAACTCCAGGCGCTGCGGTGCGAACAGCGCCTCGACATCGCCTTTGACATCAAAGAAATCGACCGCTGCGTCGCTGCGGCCCCATTGCAAGCTATCGGCACTACCCAGTGCGAGGCCGGCTACGCGCATGGGCTGATCAAATTGAGCCACCGTGGTGTCGCTGTCCACGACCGATGCATCCCGCAAAAACACGCGGCCCAACTCAAACACACGCACGCGCGGAACTTTGCGCGCTTGGTTGAATTGCGCTACCTGGATCAGCGAACCCAGCAAAGAAGAACGCATCACGCTCATCTGGCTGGCGATTGGGTTGAGCAACTTGATAGCGTTCGCGTTACCCGCCAGCTCATGCTCCCAGCGCGCGTCCACAAAGCTGAAGTTGATCGTTTCCTGGTAGCCCAAGCCAGCCAAAGCACGGCGCAGCGCGAAGGAACTGCGCTGGCTTTCCGGGCGCAACCGCGCAGTGACGGGCGCCTGCGGCGGGGTGTGTGGCAACTGCTCGAAACCGATGATGCGGGCGACCTCTTCGATCAGGTCTTCTTCGATCTGCAGATCAAACCGGTAGGAAGGCGGCTGCACTGTGATCAGTCCCGACTGCTCTCGCGGCTCCAGACCCAGACGGACCAGGGCTTGAACACATTGCAACGCACTCAGCGGCATGCCAATCACCTTGGCGGCACGCGCCACGCGCAATCGCACCGGGCGCGCTGCTGGCATAGCGGGTTGCTGGTCATCGACAGGACCGAAAGTTGTCCCGGGGGTGCCACAAATCTCAGCGATCAGTTGACTGATGCGCTCGATATGCGCCACCGTCAGGGCAGGATCCACACCACGCTCAAAGCGGTGTCCGGCGTCGGTGGAGAAATTGAAGCGGCGCGAGCGTCCAGCTACCGCTGCGGGCCACCAAAACGCCGCCTCAACATAAATATGGCGGGTGGTGTCGCCCACCGCCGTGGCGTCGCCACCCATGATGCCGGCGAGCGATTCAACCTGTTTGTCGTCCGCAATCACGCCAACCTGTGCATCCAGCGCAACCGTGTTGCCGTTGAGCAGCTTCAGCTCCTCGCCGGCACGGGCCCAGCGCACTTGCAGACCGCCATGGATTTTTTCCAGATCAAAGATGTGGGTCGGGCGGCCCAACTCAAACATCACATAGTTGGAGATATCCACCAGCGCGCTGACGCTGCGCTGCCCGCACCGTGCCAAACGGTCAACCATCCACGCGGGCGTTTGCGCCTGCGGGTTGACATTGCGCACGATACGTCCCGAAAAGCGGCCGCACAAGTCAGTGGCGGCAATTTGCACAGGCAGGATGTCGGACAAACCGACCGGCATGGAAGCAATCGCCGGCACGTGCAGCGGCGCGCCTGTCAGCGCAGAGACTTCGCGTGCCACACCGAGCACGCTCAGGCAATGCGCCAGGTTGGGCGTGAGTTTGAGCGTAAACAGCGTGTCGTCGAGCTGCATGTGCGCGCGGATGTCCTGACCAATCGGCGCATCAGCCGCCAGCTCCAGCAGTCCGTCGCTCGCATCACTCACCTTCAACTCGCTGGCCGAGCACAGCATGCCTTGGCTTTCCACACCGCGCAGCTGGCCGAGCTTGATCAGAAAAGGCTTGCCATCCGCACCGGGCGGTAATTCGGCACCGACCGTTGCGCAGGGGACGCGAATACCGACGCGCGCATTGGGCGCACCACACACAATATTGAGCAGCGCAGCCGCACCAATGTCCACCTGGCACACACGCAGCCGGTCGGCATTGGGGTGCTGCGCGACCGCCTTAATTTCACCCACCACAACCCCGGAAAAGGGGGGCGCTACGGGCTGGAGTTCCTCGACCTCCAAGCCAGCCATGGTGAGCGTGTCAGCCAGTTGCTGGGTACTCAGCGCGGGATCGCAAAAAGTGCGCAGCCAGGATTCAGGGAATTGCATGGTGGGGAAATAAAAGACGTGGCCTCAGGCCTGAAACTGGGACAGAAAGCGGATGTCGCCATCAAAAAACAAGCGCAAGTCATTGACGCCGTAGCGCAGCATCGTCAACCGGTCAGGGCCCATGCCAAAGGCAAAGCCAATGTACTTTTCGGGGTCCAGTCCCATGTTGCGGATCACATTGGGATGCACCTGGCCCGAACCTGCGACCTCCAGCCAGCGCCCGGACAACGGGCCACTCTGGAACTGGATATCGATCTCGGCACTCGGTTCTGTGAAGGGAAAAAAGCTGGGGCGAAAGCGCAAAACCAGATCGTCACTTTCGAAAAAAGTCCGGCAAAAATTGGTGAAAACGTATTTCAGGTCTTTGAAGCTGACGTTCTCGCCCACCCACAGGCCTTCGCACTGGTGAAACATGGGGGAATGGGTTGCGTCGCTGTCCACCCGGTAGGTGCGCCCAGGAGCAATGACGCGAATCTCGGGCATGTCGCCGCTGAATAGGGCGGTTGCGAAGGCACCGGTCGCAGCGCTGTATTTTTTGACATGCTGCACCGCGTAGCGGATTTGCATGGGGCTGGTGTGGGTGCGTAACAAATTTGGCGCCTCAGCACTGCCGCCTTCGACATAAAAAGTGTCATGCATAGACCGCGCCGGGTGGTCTTGCGGCGTATTGAGCGCGGTGAAATTGAACCAGTCGGACTCGATCTCGGGGCCATCCGCGACGTCAAAACCCATGGAGGCGAAAATGGCCTCGATGCGCTCCAGCGTCAAGGACACCGGATGCAAACCGCCTTGGCCGCGCTGGCGTCCAGGCAAGGTCACGTCCAGTGCTTCCGCTCGCAGTTGCACATCCAACTCGGCCCGCGCCAGCGCAGCGCGGCGCTCAGTCAAAGCCGCTTCAATCGATTGCTTGGCGATGTTGATCGCGGCTCCGCGGGACTTTTTCTCTTCGACGCTGAGCGCTGCCATCCCTTTCATGAGTTCGGTGATGCGTCCGGTTTTCCCCAGAAAAACCGCTTTGGCATTTTCCAGATCGGCAGGACCCGGCGCGGCTGCAAAAGCAGCCTGCGCGTCCTGCACGATGGTGTCTAACTCGTTCATAGGTGGCAGATTGAAAAGGTAGGAATGCAAAGGGCTAGTGCTCTTTCAAGCCCTAGCCCTTATGAGGTACGGACAACCCCGCTACACAGTGTGTGCCGTACCGCCAGTCATCAAGCCGCTAACGCAGCCTTGACCTGGTTGACGATGCCCGCAAAAGCGGCCATATCGTGCACCGCGATATCGCTGAGCACTTTACGGTCGATTTCGATGTTGGACTTCTTCAGGCCATTGGCAAATTGGCTGTAGGTCATACCGCACTGGCGCGCCGCGGCGTTGATACGGGCAATCCACAGCTGGCGAAAGACGCGCTTTTTAGTGCGGCGATCGCGGTAGGCGTATTGCCCCGCCTTCATCACCGCCTCTTTGGCGATCCGGAAAACATTGCCGCGGCGACCGCGGAAACCTTTGGCGAGGGCGAGAACTTTTTTGTGGCGGGCGCGAGCCGTTACACCACGTTTGACGCGAGGCATTGTGTTACTCCTTGTTCGTCGTTAATCAAAGACCACGGCCGGGCAGCATTTGTGCCATACGACCCATATCGGTCGCGTGCACACCTGTTGGTCCGCGCAAATGGCGCTTGTTTTTGGTGGTCTTCTTGGTCAAGATGTGACGTTTGAAGGCTTGGCCGCGCTTAACGGTTCCACCGGGACGGACGCGGAAGCGTTTCTTCGCCGCGCTTTTGGTCTTCATTTTGGGCATTTTCATGCTCCTTCTTACATTGTGCTCGTGAGGCGTACGGGAAACTTTCCCGGCCTTGTTGGCCCCGAGCCACTTTTGAAGGGTTGACAAGCAACCCTTTCTTTGCCGCACTTGCGTGCTGCAAAACCGTTGTCTTCTATCCCGCTGCCATTTCAGCAGCGGCCTTTGCCACCGCTCCGGGCTTTCTCTTGCCCGGTGCCAGCATCATCACCATTTGGCGGCCCTCCAGCTTGGGGAACTGCTCCACCACAATCAGGTCGGCCAAGTCATCGCGCATACGGTTCAAAAGTGCCAAACCAATTTCTTGGTGGGTAATCTCACGTCCGCGAAAGCGCAACGTGATCTTGCATTTGTCGCCGTCATCCAGGAAGCGCTTGATATTGCGCAACTTGATGTTGTAGTCGCCGTCATCGGTACCGGGGCGGAATTTGATTTCCTTGACCTCAATGACCTTTTGCTTGGACTTGGCTTCAGCCGCCTTCTTTTGTTCCTGGTATTTCAGCTTTCCGTAATCAATCAGGCGGCATACAGGCGGGTTCGCGGTGGCCGCAATTTCCACCAGGTCCACATCGAGCTCCCCGGCCATTCGCAGCGCTTCGGTGATGCTCACCACGCCTAAAGGCTCGTTTTCAATGCCCGTTAAACGGACTTCGGGGGCCATGATTTCCCGGTTTAACCGGTGCTTGCGTTCTTCGCGCTGACGGCGATCACGGAATTCTGTAGCGATGGTTCAATCCTTCACAAATTCAAAAAAACACGACTTCAGGTGCGCACGCATCAATCGAGACAAATATCAGGACGAAGATTTTTGAGCAATGTCGCTTTGGATCTTCTGTAGGAAGGCCTCTAAGGACATTGCACCGAGGTCTTGACCCCCTCGTGCGCGCACTGCAACCGCTCCCGCCGCCATCTCTTTGTCACCAACGACGAGCAAATAGGGCAGCTTCTGCATCGAATGCTCGCGGATTTTATACGTGATTTTCTCGTTACGGAGATCCAAATCGGCTCTAAGACCTTGATTTTGCAGCGTTTTGGCCACAGAACGGGCGTATTCCGCCTGCGCGTCGGTGATGTTGAGCACCATTACCTGTACCGGAGCCAACCACGCCGGGAGCGCGCCCGCGCTTTCCTCAATCAAAATTCCGATGAAACGCTCCAAGCTGCCAACGATGGCGCGGTGCAACATCACCGGCCGATGACGGGCTCCGTCCTCACCCACGTATTCGGCATCAAGGCGCTCAGGCATCGAGAAATCAACTTGCATAGTTCCGCATTGCCACTGGCGCCCAATCGCATCTTTAAGCGTGTATTCAATCTTGGGCCCGTAAAACGCACCATCCCCGGGCGCAATCTCGTAGCGGCATCCCGAAGCGTCCAGGCTCGCGATCAGCGCAGCTTCTGCCCTGTCCCAGATCGCGTCGCTGCCAATCCGCTCTTTGGGGCGGGTCGCGACTTTGTAAATGATGTTGTGGAAACCGAAATCGGCGTATACCTTTTGCAGCAGGGCCGTGTAGTCCACACATTCCTGCAAGATCTGGTCTTCGGTGCAAAAAATGTGGCCATCGTCCTGGGTGAATCCACGCACCCGCATGATGCCGTGCAAGCCACCTGAGGGTTCGTTGCGGTGGCAGTTACCAAACTCGCCGTAGCGCAGGGGAAGGTCACGGTAGCTCTTGATCCCCTGCTTGTAAATCAGGATGTGGCCCGGGCAGTTCATCGGTTTGAGCGCGTACTCACGCTTCTCCGACTCTGTGGTGAACATGTTGTCGCGGTACTTATCCCAATGCCCGGTTTTTTCCCACAGGGTTTTGTCAATGATTTGTGGGCCTTTGACCTCCAGATAACCGTTGTCCTGGTAGACCCGGCGCATGTACTGCTCGACGTGCTGCCACAAACGCCATCCCTTGGGATGCCAGAACACCAGACCAGGGGCATGGTCATCAATATGGAACAAATCGAGTTCGCGGCCCAGCTTGCGATGGTCCCGCTTCTCCGCCTCTTCCAGCATGGTGAGGTGCTGCTGCAGATCTTCTTTGCTCGCCCATGCCGTGCCGTAAATGCGCTGCAGCATCTCATTGCGGTGGTCACCGCGCCAATATGCGCCAGCCACCTTCATGAGCTTGAAATGTTTGAGCTTGCCGGTGCTGGGCACATGGGGGCCACGGCACAGGTCTTCAAATGCGCCTTCGCGGTACAAACTGACATCCTCACCCGCAGGAATGCTGGCGATGATTTCGGCCTTGTAATGCTCGCCAATTCCCTTGAAGTAAGCGACCGCCTCATCACGCGGCAACACGCGGCGCAACACCGCTTCGTCCTTCGATGCCAACTCCGTCATGCGCTTTTCGATGGCCGTCAGGTCGTCGGGCGTGAACGGCCGGCTGTACGAAAAGTCGTAGAAAAATCCGTTCTCAATCACCGGGCCGATGGTGACCTGGGCTTCAGGGAAAAGATCCTTCACCGCATAGGCCAGCAAGTGGGCGGTCGAATGGCGGATCACCTCCAGTCCGTCTGCATCTTTCGCTGTCACGATGGCAAGTGCCGCATCGGCCGCGATCGCGTAACTGGTATCCACCACCTTGCCGTCCACCTTGCCCGCCAGCGCCGCCTTCGCCAAACCTGCGCCAATCGAAGCGGCTACCTCGGCCACCGTGACAGGGCCGGGAAAGGCACGTTGAGAACCGTCGGGCAAAGTGATTTGAATCATGCGGGATGTCAGAAATAAGGGAGTTGGCAGACCCATCCGCGTCGGCAAGAACAAGATACTTGCAGCGCGGCCACACGGTGCCGGACGCCTAAGGAAGGACGCTGCATTCTAAACGGCGGCGCGCGCAAGTCCCCTTGGCGTGCCGGTCGCAGGCCTGCACCCACCCGGATGAAACCCGGGGCATCAGACGCCTCAGGTTTGCTTTGCCGCGGCTTGTCGGTTAAGCGCCAACCAGGCGTTCACACGGGCCACGGTGGCATCCACTGAATCCGACTGCATTCCCTTTTGGGCTGCGACCAGTTTGATCAGCAGATCAATGCGCTCGACCTGCTCTGCCCCAGCAGCCAAGGCCCGCGCAGCGGACGAGGGCTTGAGCAAGCCCATCGCCGCCGACGCGTATTTGTCGAAAGGGACCATGTCCTCGGGCGAGGCCCCCAGGGAATGGCACAGCGCGCCGACCCATTCGTAAACCTGACGGGACTGCTCCAAGTCACCATGAACTGCCTGCTGAATCGGCTGCACCGTCTCATCGAGCACGCAACGGTAGTTACCCGTGAGCAGCATGCTCCACTTGGCCAGCGGCACGAACAGCGACGCATGCAGCTTCAGCTTGACCGGAATGTCGAGGGCCTGTCCGTCCACGGTCCAGCGCGCAGCGGTAATGTCGGCGTCGAGCTGGGCCAGCATGGCGTTGTGCTCGGGGCTCTCGAATTGCGCCACCTTGAAGTTGGTGGGCAGTCCCACCTGCAATACATTGGGCGCCTCGTCCGGGGGCCGGAAGGCCTGCGGGTCAGGGCTGCACAGCGTCATCAAGCCCGGCTCAAAGCCATCCCACACGGCAGGCTCCATATAGGCGGCGGCCAAGCCTTTAGCCGCCAAGCCCGGAATACGCGCCAAGTAGGGCATAGGCGGCATATTCATGATGGACATGCAGGGAACCCGTGCTGCGGCAATCGCTTGCATCAACTCACGCACGCCCGCTGCGCTGTATTGTGGCTCCTGCATGGCCAGGCAAACGAGGTCGTAATGCTGCGGCACAACCTGTTCCGGCGCCAGGGCGTCGAGCTTGCCCGGGGTGGCACGGGAATCAATTTCCACCCATCCTTCGCGACCCTTGACCTGTACGCGCACCCGGGTGCCCTCACGCCGGATCAGGTCCGCCGTTTGGCTGCGACAGACCAAGGTTGCATCGTGTCCAGCCATCAACAGTTTGGTGGCCAAAAGCGATCCATAGGAGGCGCCCAAAATTAAAACATGGTACTTTTTCGCCATGGCACTTGCTGCGAGTTGAACGCAGGTTCCGTTTCAAAAATTAATGGAATTGCTCTTCTTCGGTAGAGCCGCTGAGCGCTTTGACGCTGGAGTGACCGCCCTGAATGACGGTGGTCACATCATCGAAATATCCAGCGCCGACTTCTTGCTGGTGTGACACAAAAGTATAGCCCTTGTCGCGTGCTGCGAACTCGGGCTCTTGCACCATGTTGACGTAGTGTTTCATGCCTTCGCCATTCGCATAGGCGTGGGCAAACTGGAAGCTGTTGTACCAGTTGATATGGATGCCTGCCAGCGTGATGAACTGGTACTTGTAGCCCAGAGCTGAGAGATCTTCCTGAAAGGTCGCGATTTGGCTGTCATTCAGATTTTTCTTCCAGTTGAATGAGGGCGAGCAGTTGTAAGACAGGAGCTTGCCAGGATGCACTGCATGGATTGCCTGTGCGAACTCACGGGCGAAGCCGATGTCGGGCACACCAGTCTCACACCACACGAGGTCCGCGTGGGCAGCGTAGGCCACACCACGGCTGATCGATTGCTCCAGTCCATTCCGGACACGGTAAAAGCCCTCTGCCGTGCGCTCGCCGGTCAGGAATCGCTTGTCATTGGCATCGTGGTCGCTGGTGATCAGATTGGCAGCCTCGGCATCGGTGCGCGCCAGGATGATGGTCGGCACGCCCATCACGTCTGCGGCAAAGCGCGCAGCAACCAGTTTTTCCACGGCCTCCTGGGTTGGCACAAGGACCTTGCCCCCCATGTGCCCGCACTTTTTCACTGCCGCAAGTTGGTCTTCAAAATGAACACCTGCTGAACCGGCGGCGATCATGTTTTTCATCAGCTCAAAGGCATTCAGCACGCCACCGAAACCGGCTTCTGCGTCGGCGACGATGGGGAGAAAGAAGTCGATGTAGTCTTTGGAGCCGGGCTCAACGCCCCGCGACCATTGGATCTCATCGGCGCGCTTGAAGGTGTTGTTGATGCGCCGCACCATCGCCGGCACCGAGTCGTAGGCATAGAGCGATTGGTCGGGGTACATGGTCTCCGAGGTGTTGCCATCGGCCGCCACCTGCCACCCGGACAGGTACACCGCTTCCAGCCCGGCTTTGGCCTGTTGCATGGCTTGACCCGCCGAAATCGCGCCATAGGAATTCACGTAGCCCTTTTTTGACTCGCCATTGACCAAGCGCCACAGCTTTTCGGCTCCGCGTTGCGCCAGAGTGTGCTCAATGTGCACGCTGCCGCGCAGGCGCACGACATCGGCGGCGCTGTAGTTGCGGGTGATTCCCTTCCAGCGCGGGTTGGAGGCCCAATCTTTTTCGAGCGCGGCGATCTGTTGCTCCCGGCTGAGTTGGCTATTGATGGCGTTTGGCATGGTGGTCTCCGGTGGGTTGCTAAAAAAGTCAGCGGGTGAAAAAGCCGCGTCGAATGCCCTCATTATAGTCTTATATAAGACATAAGATAAAGCACAACTCTTATAGAAGACATAAATAATTGTTTTAGCACTGCGTCCGCCTCAGCCACCCCCGCACGCCTAGGGCATGATCGGACCACTCCTCGGCCAAACACCCACCCTATGCCCCCCCGCTTTCAACGCCCCCTGGCCTTCATTTGCCTGAGCGCCAGCATGGCGTTGGTCGGCTGCTATGTGGCGCTGTGCAAGCCCCTGGTGGCCGCGGTTCCGGTTTTTTTGCTCGGCTGGATGCGTTTTGGCATCGCGGGTGTTGCCATGGCATCTTGGTGGCGCAAGCCCTCAGATGAGGCACCCATGGACCGCCAAACCCAAAGATTGCTGTTTCTGGAATCCTTTGTCGGGAATTTTTTGTTTTCACTGTGCATGCTGTTCGGGGTCAGCATGACCAGCGCCGTCTCTGCCGGGTTGATCCTGGCGGCGATTCCGGCCGCCTCCGCACTCATGGGGCACTACGTTCTGGGAGACCGTTTGGGGCCGCGCGTGTTAGCAGCGGTGGCCTGTGCAGGGACTGGAATTGCCCTACTGGCTTTTTCCAAAGCCTCCCTCACAGGTGCGGGTACGATCAGCCAGGAGGCAGCGCAGAACCGAGAATGGCTGGGCGATTTGCTGATTTTCGGTGCCGTTTTGTGTGAAGCCACCTTCATTGTGATTGGCAAAAAATTGTCTGCCGGCATCGGCCCCAAACGCATCGCGGCCATCATCAATGGCTGGGGTTTTGTGTTGATGACCCCAGCCGGTGTTTACTGGGCATTTCAGTTTGACTTCAGCACCTTGGATCTGCGTCTGTGGGTCCTGCTGGTGTTTTACGCGCTTGCAGCAAGCGTTTGGATGGTGTGGCTATGGATGACCGGCATGAAAACCATCCCTGCGTCAGAAGCCGGGATTTTCAGCGCCATGCTACCTATTACCGCGGCAGCCATTGGCGTGCTGGTCTTCGATGAGGCATGGACAGGACTGCAGGCGATCGCGTTTTGCCTGGCATTAGCCGGCTTGGTGCTGGCCACCTTGCCGAGCCGCCGCCCTAATGAGGGGCCGGCCCTCGAAAACAGCCCATAATTTTTGTCAAATAGGGATTTCCCATAGGAAAAACCGGTTTTTCTCAAGTAGCATTCTCCTGTTGGGGCACAAGGTGCTCTGATGAACGATCAACGAATAAAAAGGAACTCCTTTATGGCAACAGCAAAGTCAGCACCTGCAAAGAAAGCTGCACCCGCAAAGCGCACCGCCAACGCGGCCTTCATGAAACCCCTGACTCCCAGCGCCGCGCTGGCCGCCGTAGTCGGCGCAAAGCCCCTGCCCCGCACTGAAGTCGTGAAGAGCCTCTGGGTTTACATCAAAAAGCACAAGCTGCAAGACGCGACCAACAAGCGCAACATCAACGCAGACGACAAACTCAAAGCTGTTTTTGGTAAAGCCCAAGTCAGCATGTTCGAGATGGCCGGACTGATCGGCAAGCACCTGAGCTAAATCGCTCGAACCATAAAAAAACCGGCCTAGGCCGGTTTTTTTACGTCCACGCAAACTCAGGCAGAGAACTGGAATTCGCCTGGCGCGCGTATCGGGTCCACCGTGACATGGATGCTGTCCTTGGGCATGAACCTGCCCTCCAGCAGCAACTTCGACAAGGGGTTTTCAATCCGCTGTTGAATCGCCCGTTTCAACGGTCGTGCCCCATAGACTGGATCAAAACCCACCTTGGCGAGTTCTGCGACTGCGGCGTCCGATACATCGAGCGCCAAATCCATGTGCGCCAGGCGCTCCACCAAGCCTGACAACTGGATCTTGGCAATACTGGCAATGTGCGCAGCACCCAATGCATGGAAGACCACGGTCTCGTCGATGCGGTTAAGAAACTCTGGACGGAAATGGGTTTTGAGCTCTTCAAGCACCGCGTCTTTGATGTCTTCGTTGCTCTTACCCACCATGCTCTGGATGATGGGTGAGCCAATATTGCTGGTCATCACGATCACCGTGTTTTTGAAATCCACCGTACGGCCCTGGCCGTCAGTCAGGCGGCCATCATCCAGCACCTGCAGGAGCACATTGAAAACGTCCGGGTGCGCCTTTTCAATCTCGTCAAGCAGGAGCACGCTGTAAGGCTTGCGGCGCACTGCTTCGGTCAGATGTCCGCCTTCTTCGTAGCCCACATAACCCGGGGGCGCACCAATCAATCGGGCCACCGAATGCTTTTCCATGAACTCGCTCATATCCACCCGGATCAGGTGGTCTTCGCTGTCAAACATGAAGCCCGCCAAGGCTTTACACAACTCGGTTTTCCCGACGCCCGTCGGGCCCAAAAACAAAAACGAACCCGTTGGACGGTTCGGGTCTGACAGACCCGAACGTGCGCGCCGGATGGCGTTGGAAATCGCGGCGATGGCTTCGTCTTGCCCGACTACGCGCTCGTGCAATTTGGCCTCCATGACAAGTAACTTATCGCGCTCGCCTTGCATCAGCTTGGCCACCGGAATACCGGTAGCGCGGGCCACCACCTCGGCAATTTCCTCGGCCCCCACCTGCGTTCTCAGCAGTTGCGGAGCCGCCGTTTGGCCGCTTTTCGCGCCTTGTGTTTTACCGGTTTCCAGATCCTGCGCTTCTTTCAGGTGCTTCTCCAGCGCAGGCAATTTTCCGTATTGCAATTCAGCCACTTTGGCCAAATCGCCCTTGCGGGTGAGGGTCTCGATTTGCTGGCGCAGGCTGTCCATCTCCTGGCGGATTTGGGCACTGCCTTGTGCAGCGGCCTTCTCGGCTTTCCAAATTTCATCCAGATCGGCAATCTCTTTTTGCAGACTGGTGATCTCCTCCTGGATCAACTCAAAGCGCTTTTGCGAGGCTTCATCCTTTTCGCGCTTGACCGCTTCACGCTCAATTTGCAACTGAATCAAGCGACGGTCCAGTTTGTCCATGACTTCGGGCTTGGAGTCCAGCTCAATTTTGATTTTGGCCGCTGCCTCATCAATCAAGTCAATCGCCTTGTCCGGCAGAAAGCGGTCGGTGATGTAACGGTGGCTGAGCTCGGCCGCAGCAACGATTGCCGGGTCGGTGATGTTCACCCCATGGTGAACCTGGTAGCGTTCTTTCAAGCCCCGCAGAATGGCCACGGTGGCCTCCACCGTCGGTTCTCCGACAAGAATTTTCTGGAATCGACGCTCCAAGGCCGCGTCTTTTTCAATGTACTTGCGGTACTCGTCCAAAGTGGTTGCGCCCACGCAATGCAACTCGCCGCGGGCCAGCGCGGGCTTGAGCATATTGCCCGCGTCCATCGCGCCTTCGGCCTTGCCTGCGCCGACCATGGTGTGTAACTCGTCAATGAAAACAATGGTCTGGCCCTCGTCTTTGGCCAGGTCTTTCAGCACATTTTTCAAGCGCTCTTCAAATTCGCCACGGAACTTGGCCCCCGCCAGCAGCGACGCCATATCGAGCGACAGAACACGTTTACCTTTGAGCGAATCCGGCACCTCGCCGGCCACGATGCGCTGCGCCAAACCTTCGACGATGGCGGTCTTGCCAACGCCGGGCTCACCAATCAAAACCGGGTTGTTTTTGGTACGCCGCTGCAGCACCTGGATCGCGCGGCGAATCTCGTCGTCGCGCCCAATCACCGGGTCGAGCTTGCCGGCGCGGGCTCGCTCGGTGAGGTCGACGCAATATTTTTTGAGCGATTCGCGCTGCTCTTCAGCGTCCGCACTGTCCACGTTTTGGCCGCCCCGCACCGCGGCGATGGCAGACTCCAAACTCTTGCGGGTCAGCCCTTGGGCGCGCGCGGCATTGCCGAGGTCTGATTTGCTGTCCGCCAGCGCCAACAAAAACAACTCGCCCGCGACGAACTGGTCGCCGCGCTTAATCGCCTCTTTTTCAGCCGCCTGCAACAGCGAGACCAAATCGCGCCCGACCTGCACCTGGTCTTGTCCGTGGACCTCCGGCAACTTTTTCAACGCCGCTTCCGCCACGCCCAACAACCCAGCGTGGTTCACGCCTGCGCGTTGCAATAAAGCTTTTGGCCCGTCATCCTGCTGCAGCATGGCAGCCACCACGTGGGCAGGTTCGATAAAGCCATGATCTTTGCCCAGCGCCAAGGATTGGGCCTCCGACAGGGCTTCCTGAAATTTGGTGGTCAGCTTGTCAATGCGCATGCGGTTCTCCGGTTGAACAGCACGTGGGGCGCTAACCGGACATTTTCAAGCCCACCGGCGAAATTGTGTCCTCAAGCGGCGTTGTCGACCCGGATACCCCAGCGCGCCAAGGCCGCGTCGTCCGACACGCGGGCGTCCACCCAACTGGCACCCTGCGCGGTTTGCTCTTTCTTCCAGAATGGTGCCTGGGTCTTCAGGTAATCCATGATGAATTCACAGGCTTGGAAGCTCTCACCCCGGTGGGCCGAGGTCACAGCCACCAGGACGATTTGCTCCAAAGGCTGCATCAAGCCGACCCTATGGATGACGCGCGCATCCAGGATGTCGAAGCGGGCGTGTGCGGCATCGATCATGGCTTCTATCGCCCGCTCGGTCATCCCGGGATAATGCTCCAATTCGAGAGACTGGATATCGTCCGGTCCACCCCCATTGCGGTCACGCACCGTACCCACAAAAGTACAGACCGCACCCACCCGCGCATCCCCGGCGCGCAAGGCACCCACTTCCGAGCCCAGGTCAAAGTCCTGGATCTGGATGCGCACGCGGGGTGTTTGCGCCACCGACTTCAGCCCCCGGTTACCGGCGGAAAAAAAGCGACTTCGGCGCCTTCGGCCAAAACGGCTGCCTCATCGGCCATCACCTGGTTGAGCGCCATGCGCATGGCGCGCCGGGGGGCCAGGACATCGGCGTAGGCACCGCCGCGGGCCACCAACTCAGCGCGCAGTTGCGCCAGTGTGGTAGCGCCCGTCTCCCATTCTTCCCCCCCGCAACCCACCGCTTCGCGGATGGATGCGAAATATTTGATCTGCACCTTCATGCCAACCACTCCGCAAAGCTGATGTAAGCAACCGTATCACCCCGCGCAATCGCCTGGCCCGGCGGCACATTCACCAGTCCGTCACCCCAGACCAACGAGGTCAACACGCCCGAACTCTGGTTGGGAAACAGATCCAACCCACCCCGCACATTTCGCCGCACCCGCAAAAATTCCTGCCGCTTGTCCGGGCGACCCCAGTCGAAATCCGCCCGCACTGGAACCCCGTGCAACCCCTTGTCGGCCATACCTTGCAATTTGTGCAGCATGGGACGCACCAACAACAAAAAGGTGACGAAACTAGAGACCGGGTTGCCCGGCAGACCGACAAAATGCGCCGGCCCGATGCGTCCGTGGGCAAAAGGCTTGCCCGGCTTGATCGCGATTTGCCACAAGTCGAGGCTGCCCAGTTGTTGAACAGCGGGTTTGATGTGGTCCTCTTCGCCAACCGATACACCGCCGCTGGTCACGATCACATCGTGGCTGCGCGCTGCTGCAGCCAAAGCATCGACGGTTGCGGCGCGCTGGTCGGGAACGATGCCCAGGTCCGTCACATCACATCCCAGGCGCCGCAACAATGCCACCAG
>CANFTU010000006.1 GCA_947450005.1 Comamonadaceae bacterium
ACGATTTTGGAAGACCTGCCGGTTCAGGTATTCAAAGTCGGCTTCGTGGGCACGCCGGAAAACCTCAGCGCCATCTCCGAGCTGGTCAGCGACTACGCTGAAGTGCCGGTGCTGACCCATATGCCCGACCTTTCGTGGTGGCGCGAAGACGCCATCGACCAGTACCTGGACGCCTGCGCCGAACTGTTGCTGCCCCAGACCACCCTGCTGGTGGGTAATTACCAGACGCTGACCCGCTGGCTGCTGCCCGAGTGGAGCGCACAGCGCAACCCGACCGCGCGCGACATTGCCATCGCCGCGCACGGGCACGGCGTGGCTTACACCCTGGTCACCGGCATCGCCCTGCCGGACCAGTTTGTAGAGAATGCTCTGTGCTCACCCACGGCCGTCATCCGCACCGAAAAGTACGAGCGCTTGGAGGCGCAATTCGCCGGTGCCGGGGACACGCTGAGCGCCGCGCTGGCCGCCCTGATTGCCACCGACACCGAGTTGGGCGAAGCCACCAGCGAGGCGCTGAGCTACCTGGACCGCTGCCTGGAGGGCGGTTTCCGCCCCGGCATGGGCCTGGTCCAGCCCGACCGCCTGTTTTGGGCGCACAGCGAGGACGACGATGACGAAGCCGGCGATTCCGACCGCGTCGGCGAATTCAGTTTTGAACTGCCGCCCGGCCCCACACGCCATTAAGCGCTTACGATATTTCCATCTTTCCGCACTGATGACCCACGCACCATGACCCAGCCAGACCGCAACCTCGAACTCTTCCAACGCGCCGCGCGGGTCATCCCCGGTGGCGTCAACTCACCTGTTCGGGCCTTCAAAGCCGTGGGCGGTACACCGCGTTTCATCAGCCGGGCTCAAGGTGCGTACATGTGGGATGCCAACGGCCAGCGCTACGTGGACTACATCGGCTCCTGGGGCCCGATGATCCTGGGCCACGGCCACCCCGAGGTGGTCGACGCGGTGCAAAAAGCACTGCATGAAGGCTTTTCGTTCGGTGCGCCCACCGAACGCGAGGTGGAGCTGGCCGAGGAAATTTTGAAGCTCATGCCCAGCATGGACATGGTGCGTCTGGTCAGCTCGGGCACCGAAGCCGCCATGACCGCCATCCGCCTGGCGCGCGGTGCGACCGGACGCAGCAAACTCATCAAATTCGAAGGCTGCTACCACGGCCACGCCGACGCGCTGCTGGTCAAGGCCGGCTCCGGCTTGGCGACGTTTGGCAATCCCACCAGCGCCGGTGTGCCGCCCGAAGTGGTGCAGCACACACTGGTGCTCGAATACAACAACGTCGCGCAATTGGAAGAAGCCTTTGCGCTGCACGGCAAAGAGCTCGCCTGCCTGATGATTGAGCCGATTGCCGGGAACATGAATTTTGTGCGCGCTTCGGTTCCGTTCATGCGCCGCGCCCGCGAACTGTGTACCCAGCACGGCGCTTTGCTGGTGCTCGACGAAGTGATGACGGGTTTTCGCGTGGCACTGGGCGGCGCGCAGAGCGTGTACGCCAAGCAGATCCCCGGCTTCGCACCGGATATGACGGTCATGGGCAAAGTCATCGGCGGCGGCATGCCGTTGGCGGCTTTTGGTGCCAAGCGCGCGGTGATGGAACACCTGGCCCCGCTGGGCACCGTGTACCAGGCCGGTACGCTCAGCGGCAACCCGGTGGCTACCGCCTGCGGTCTGGCCACGCTGCGCCTGATCAGCCAGCCCGGTTTTTATGACGCGCTTGCTGCCAAAACGCAGGCGCTGACCCATGGTCTGCTGGCTGCGGCGAAGTCGGCGGGCGTGCCCTTCAGCGTCGACAGCGAAGGCGGTATGTTCGGCTTCTTCCTCATGCCCGACCTGCCGCAAAACTACAGCACGGTGATGCAAACCGATAGCAAACGCTTCAACCACCTGTTCCACAGCATGCTCGGCGCGGGTGTTTATTTCGCCCCCGCGTTGTACGAGGCGGGCTTTGTCAGCGCCGCACACACCGACGCCGATATCGCCCACACCGTGGACGCGGCGAAATCGATATTTGCGTCCATGTAGGAACACCCGGGGAGCCACTGGCCATGGATGCGGTCCACATTGAACTGGTCATCGAGCTCACCATCGTGCTGCTGGCACCGCCCCTCTACCAGTACTACCTCTGGCGCAAAGGCAAAACCACACCGGCGCAGCTGCGCAAAACCCTGAAAATCTTTGCGCCGCTGTACCTGCTGGTGCTCGGGGCGATGGCGCTGGTGTTCAGCCGCTAGCCGGCGCGCCCTTTACAAAAACCGGTCCAGCACCCGCTTGCTGTGCGCGTCCAGCGCGAATTGGTCCGGCACCAGGTAATGGATGCCATGGGCGTCGGCGATCAGCAAGGCGTGGGCGCTTCCGATACGGCGTATGTCTTCGTCGCCGCGCAGCACGAATTCAGTTCGGCCCCGGTCGGTGTCCACCGTCCAGGTGCAGGGGGTTGAAAAGCCGCTGACCGAGGCGATGCGCTGGATCACCGGCATGAATTCGCGGCGGGCCAGTTCCTCTTCCATCAAACCACGCGCCGGCTGGGGAATCGTGGCGAGCTGGGCAAACCAGGCGACCTCGTGGCCCTCAGGGTCGACCAGCGAAATGCCATCCTGCGGAGCCTGTATGGGGAAGGCGCGCACCGGCACCACCCCGGCGACCCGCTGGCCCTGCGGCCCGGTCCAGACCAATTCGCCAAAAGCGGTTCGCTCCAGCGTGCATTCGCCTTGCGGCATCGGCGTCAGGTCACTCATGGCGCGCTCCCGGCGGCGTCCTGCGCGGCCGCGTTGCGGGCCTGCGCTTCGTACAGTTTGAAGTAAGCGCCCTCAGCCGCCATCAACGCCGCATGCGTGCCCTCTTCCACCACGCGTCCGCGCTCCAGGACCACCAGACGGTCGGCGCGCTGCAAGGTGGATAGGCGGTGCGCAATCGCAATGGTCGTGCGGCCCTGGACCAGGTTTTCCAAGGCTTTCTGGATTTCCTTTTCGGTCTCGGAATCCACCGAGGAGGTGGCTTCGTCCAAAATCAAGATGCGCGGGTCAATCAAGAGCGCGCGGGCAATGGAGATGCGCTGGCGTTCACCGCCCGATAAGCCTTGCCCACGCTCGCCGACCATGGAGTCGTAGCCATGCGGCAAGCGCAGGATGAACTCATGCGCGTGCGCGGCGCGGGCGGCGGCCACGATCTGGGCGCGGCTCGCCTCCGGTAAACCGTAGGCAATGTTCTCGGCAATGGTCCCGAAAAACAAGAACGGCTCCTGCAACACCAACCCGATATTGCGGCGGAAGTCGGCAATCGCATACGAACGGATATCGACGCCGTCGACCAGAATCGCACCCTCCGAGACGTCGTAGAAGCGGCAGATCAAGTTGACCAGCGTGCTTTTGCCGGAGCCGCTGTGGCCAACCAGACCGATCATTTCGCCGGGCGCAATCTGCAGGTTAATGCCCCGGTTCACCGCCCGGTTGCCGTAACGGAAACCCACCTCGCGCAGTTCAATGCGCCCCTGCACCCGGTCCACCTTCACCGGGCTCTGCGGCTCGGGCACGCTGGAGACATGGTCCAGGATGTCAAAAATGCGCTTGGCCGCAGAGGCTGACTTTTGCGTGACCGACACGATGCGGCTCATGGAATCGAGCCGGCCGTAAAAGCGCCCGATGTAGGCAATCGCAGCAAGCAACATACCAACGGTGATCTGCCCGTGCGCCACCTGCCAGATGCCAAAGCCCCAGACCACCAGCAGTCCCATCTCCGTCAACAGCGACACACTGGGCGAAAACAGCGACCAGATTTTGTTGATGCGGTCGTTGACCAGCAGGTTATGCCGGTTGGCATCTCTGAAGCGGCGCGACTCACGCGCCTCCTGCGCAAAGGCCTTGACCACGCGGATGCCGGGAATGGTGTCGGCCAGCACATTGGTGACCTCGCCCCAGACGCGGTCAATCTTCTCGAAACCGGTGCGCAGCCGATAGCGCACGTAATGGATCATCCAGCCGATAAAGGGCAAAGGTACCAGGGTAATCAGCGCCAGATAGGGGTTCATGGAGAACAAGATCGCCGCCGTCATGACGATCATCACCACATCGCTGGCGAAGTCGGTCAGGTGCAGCGACAGATAGACCGCGATGCGGTCGCTCTCGCTGCCCACCCGCGAGAGCAAATCACCCGTGCGTTTGCCGCCGAAGTATTCCAGCGAAAGCCGCAACAAATGGTCGTAGGTGCTGGTGCGCAAATCCGCGGCGATGCGCTCGGAGGCCAGCGCCAGGATGTAGGTCTTGGCCCAGCTCAAGACCCAGGCCAGCAGACCCGATCCGAGCAGACCAGCCAGGTACCAGCCAATCGTGCTGCGCGGGATGTGCTGCCCGTTTTGCAGCGGAATCAGGACTTCGTCGACCAGCGGAATCGTGAGATACGGCGGGACCTGGCTGGCCGCGGTGCTCAGCAGCATGAGCACAAAACCCAGCAGCAATTGGCCACGGTAGGGTTGGGCAAATTGCCACAGGCGCAGCAGCGTCCAGGTGGACGGCGGGGTGTGCACCTCCTTGGTACAGACGGGGCACTCTTCGGCGTCGGGCTCCAGGGGTGCCTTACAACTGGGGCACAGGGCCTGCAACGCGGGCGCCAGCGGCACGCCACGCATGGCGCTGCCGTGCCGGGCGGTAAATTGGTCCACCAGACGTAGCGCCTGCAGGTTGCGGCCCAGGGTGAAGCGCCAGCTGTGCAACAGGCCGTCGGCGTCGGTCAGGTGCAGATGGCCCACGCCGGCGTGGTCGTAGTGGGCCAGCGCCAGGCCGTCGCGGTAATCCCAGCCCATGCCCGGCGATCCCGGGGCGTCAAAACCGATCAGGCGCTGGTTGGTGGCCAGCAACAGCCCCGGCTGGAAGTGCAGTTGGGCATCCAGGTCAACCTCGAGCGATGCGCAGACGTTCTCACCAGGACGCAGTTGCGCCGTCACCACCTGCTGCCAGGCGGCGCCGACATCCCCAGGCTGCAGGGACACCCCAGAAGCAGCACGCATATTCACATCACACCACGCATTGAAAAAAAGACCTTGCTCTAAGTACCAGCCGCTGTATCCCGGGCTTGACTGCCGCCTGGGACCAGACCCGACTATGCCCCAAGGCGACGCCCTGGGGCGCCCCGGCGGGGTTCGGCGAGAATACCTGTGGCGTTACGAACCCTGACGGCCCCCTTGAGGGCCCGTCTTATTGCATGACCAAGCAGAAAAATATCGAGATTGTGCGGGTGACCCACCTGCGTGGCCCCAATCTGTGGACCTACCGCCCGGTCATCGAGGCCTGGGTGGACATTGGCGAGCTGGAAGACTATCCCTCCAACACCCTGCCCGGCTTCATCGATCGCCTGTGCGCGTATTTGCCCAGCCTGGTGGAACACGAATGCAGCCCCGGCGTGCGGGGCGGATTTTTGCAGCGCTTACATGAAGGCACTTGGGCGGCGCATATTCTGGAACATGTGTGCCTGGAGTTGCAAAACCTGGGCGGTATGCGCACCGGCTTTGGCAAGGCGCGGGAAACCTCCAAGCGTGGTGTCTACAAGGTGGCTTTCCGCACCCGCCAACCCGATGTGGGGCGGCGCGCCCTGGAGCTGGGCCGCGAACTGGTTTTGGCTGCTATCAACGACACAGCGTTTGACATCGCGGCAGCGGTCGCCGAGCTGCAGGACATGGTGGATTCGCTTTGCCTGGGCCCCAGCACTGCACACATCGTCGACGCCGCCACGGCGCGCAATATTCCCCACCTGCGCCTGACTGCGGGCAACCTCGTTCAACTGGGTTACGGCAAGGCGCAGCGGCGCATCTGGACCGCCGAGACCGACCAGACCTCGGCGATCGCCGAAGAAATTGCCAGCGATAAGGACATGACCAAGCGTCTGCTGCAGGCCTGCGGCGTGCCGGTACCCAAAGGCTTGTTGGTGCAAAGCGCTGAGGAAGCATGGGGCGCTGCGCAGTCCATCGGCACGCCAGTCGTCATCAAACCCTATGACGGCAACCACGGCCGCGGCGTCTCCTTGGATCTGGAAACCCGCGCCGACATCGAAGCCGCCTACGCCCTGGCTTTTGCCGAGGGCGGGAGCCAGGTCATCGTGGAGGAATTCATCCGCGGCAACGAACACCGGCTGCTGGTCGTGGGTCAGCAGGTGGCAGCCGCCGCACGCGGCACGACGCTGTACGTGACCGGCGACGGTGTATCGAACATGAAGCAGCTGATTGACCAGCAAATCAACAACGATCCGCGCCGTGGCCGGGCGGAATCTTTTCCGCTGAACGTGGTCGATCTGGACGACAGTCCGGAGGTGATTCTGGAGCTGGAGCGGGTCGGGCTGAAGCCCGACGCGGTGCCGCAAGCGGGCCGCCAGGTGCTGATTCAGCGCAACGGCAACGTGGCTTTTGACGTCAGCGCCGAGTTACACCCCAGCGTCGCCCACGCCGCCGCGCTGGCGGCCCGGGTGGTCGGGCTGGACATTGCCGGCGTCGACATGGTCGTGGAAAACTGCGCCCTCCCCCTGGACCAGCAACGCGGCGCGGTGATTGAAGTCAACGCCAGCCCGGGCCTGCTGGCGCATATCAAACCGGCCAACGGCCCCGGCCAGCCGGTGGGTGCAACCATCATCTCGCACCTGTTCTCCAGCCAGCACAACGGGCGCATTCCGGTGGTCGGCATCACCGGCAGCCAGAAAACCGGCCGCATCGCCCGCCTGATCGCTTGGCTGGTGCACATCAGCGGTAAGCATGTGGGTCTGGCCTGCAGCGAGGGCCTCTATCTGGACAGCCGCCAGGTGGACAGCGGCGACAACACACACTGGGAAGCGGGCGAGCGGATTTTGATCAATCGCTCGGTGGAGGCCGCCGTGTTTGAAAACCCATGCGCCACCATTCTGGGCCAGGGCCTGGCCTATGACAAATGCGATGTGGGCGTGGTCACCGACATCGGTTGGTCCCCCGCGTTGCAGCACTTTGATGTGCTGGATGAAGCGCAGTGCTTCAAAGTCACGCGAACCCAGATTGACGTCATTCTGCCCAGCGGCACAGCCGTGATTCACGCGGCGGCCAGTCAGGCCCAGGAGCTGGCCGACTTGTGCGATGGCGGGGTTATTTTTTATGCCTGCGACGCGGACCACCCGGTCTTACTGCGCCACCGCAACGCGGGCCACAAAACCGTGTTCCTGCGTGACGATGCCGTGGTACTGGCCGGTCCTCAGCAGGAGGTTGTGGTGTTGCGGCTGCGCCAGCTGAAGCCGTCCAAGGCTGAACAGCCGGAGATGGTGATGGCCGCGGTGGCTGCCGCCTGGGCGCTGGGCATCACACCCGAGCTCATTGCCGCCGGGCTGCGCACCTTTGAATCGAATCCGCAAAAAGCGCCGTATTGAGACGTGAGTAACCATCTGATGACCCGGACCAAATCCCCATGGAAGTGACCCGCATCCGCGCGCTGCGCGGCCCCAATCTCTGGAGCCACCACACGGCGATGCAGGCCGTGGTGACCTGCACGCCCGACGAGCGGGACGTGCGCGCTTTGGACGGATTCGAAACCCGCGTGCGCGCACGCTTCCCCGAAATCGGGCCCTTTCAAGCTATCGGTAACCAGGGGGAAGTTCCACTGGCGCGGGTGCTGGAGCTGGCGGCGCTGGGCCTTCAGGCGCAAGCCGGTTGCCCAGTAACGTTCAGTTGCACCAAGCCCACCTTGGAGGATGGCGTGTTCCAGGTGGTGGTGGAATACAGCGAAGAGGTGGTGGGACGTCTGGCCTTGGACTTGGCGGGCGCGCTGTGCGACAGCGCGCGCCAGGGTACGCCCTTCGATCTGGACGCCGCCCTGCACCAACTGCGCGAGCTCGATGAGGATGTGCGCCTGGGACCGAGCACGGGGTCGGTGGTGAGCGCCGCGCTCGCGCGCCAGATTCCCTTCAGCCGCATGACCGAGGGCAGCATGGTGCGCTTCGGCTGGGGTCGCAAGCAGCGGCGCATCCAGGCGGCGGAAATCGACGCGACCAGCGCCATCGCCGAGGCCATTGCGCAAGACAAAGAACTGACCAAAAAGCTGCTGCATGCGGCGGGCGTTCCGGTTCCAACAGGCCGCGCGGTGCGCGATGCCGACGACGCCTGGCAGGCGGCGCTGGAGATCGGTTTGCCGGTAGTCGTCAAGCCGCTGGATGGCAATCAGGGCAAGGGCGTGACAGTCAATATCCAGGACGAAGCCGCTTTGCGCGGGGCCTACGCGGTGGCGGCGGGCTTTCGAGACCATGTGCTGGTTGAGCGGTACATGCCGGGCAATGATTTCCGCCTGCTGGTGGTGGGCGACCGCCTCGCCGCAGCCGCCCGGCGCGACCCGCCGACGGTCGCCGGGGACGGCGTGCACACCGTGGCGCAATTGGTGGAGCGGGTCAACCAGGACCCACGACGCGGGGACGGGCACGCGACATCCCTGACCAAAATCCGTTTCGACGATGTTGCGCTGGCCTGCCTGCGCAAGCAAGGCCTGGATGCGGATGCGATCCCCGACAAAGGCCAGCGCGTGCACTTGCGCAACAACGCCAACCTGTCCACCGGCGGCTCGGCCACCGATGTGACCGACGACGTGCACCCGGAAGTGGCCGCCCGCGCGGTGGCCGCTGCCCAGATGGTGGGCCTGCATATTTGCGGCGTGGACATGGTCTGCGAAACGATTCTGCGCCCGCTGGAAGAGCAAGGCGGCGGCGTGGTGGAAGTCAACGCCGCCCCGGGACTGCGCATGCATTTGAACCCCTCATTCGGCAAAGGCCGCCAGGTGGGGGAGGCGATCATCTCCAGCCTGTTCAAACCCGGCCACAACGGACGTATTCCGGTGGTGGCTGTCACGGGGACCAATGGAAAAACCACCACGGTGCGCCTGATCACACATCTGCTGGCGCAACAGGGCTGGTGCGTGGGCATGACCAACACCGACGGCGTGTACGTGGGCGGCCATTGCATCGATACCGGCGACTGCAGCGGCCCCAAGAGCGCGCGCAACGTGCTCCACCACCCCGATGTCGACGCGGCTGTTTTGGAGACCGCCCGTGGCGGCGTGCTGCGGGAAGGCCTGGCCTTTGATTACTGTGACGTCGCGGTGGTGACCAATGTCGGCAGTGGCGACCACCTGGGTCTGAACTACATCACCACGGTGGACGAGCTGGCTGTACTCAAGCGCGTGATTGTGCAAAACGTGGCCCCCAAGGGCATGGCGGTGCTGAACGCAGCCGACCCGGTGGTAGCGGCCATGGCCGCTCAGTGCAAAGGCGACGTGACATTTTTCGCCATCGACCAGTTCAACCCCGTGATGGCCACGCACCGCGCCCAGGGGCGCCCCGTGGTCTATGTGGATAACGGACAAATCGTCGCCGCCAAGGGCCCGCACAAACATTTCCTGAACTTGGCCGACATTCCTGTCACGCACGGCGGCAAGATCGGCTTCCAGGTGGAAAACGTGATGGCCAGCGTGGCCGCAGTCTGGGCGCTGGGTTTGGACTGGGCCACGCTGCGCGCAGGCTTGGCCAGCTTCCGGGCGGACCAGGACAACGCGGCGGGCCGCTTCAATGTGTTCGACTACCGGGGTGCCACCGTGATTGCCGACTACGGGCACAACCCCGACGCGATGGTCGCTTTGGTCCAAGCGGTCAAGGCCATGCCGGCGAGCCGCCGCTCCGTGGTGATCAGCGGCGCCGGCGACCGGCGGGACGAGGACATCCGCCAGATCACCGAGGTTCTGGGCGCGGCATTTGAAGAAGTGGTGATGTACGAAGACCAGTGCCAGCGGGGCCGGCGTGATGGCGAGGTCATTGCTTTGCTGCGCGAGGGGCTGGCCGGCGCCACGGTGACCACCCGCCAGCACGAGATTTACGGTGAATTTTTAGCCATCGACACCGCCATGGATGCACTGCAGCCGGGCGAGCTGTGCCTGATTCTGGTGGACCAGGTCGAAGCCGCTTTGGCACACATCGCCAGCAAAGTGCACGCCCCCGCCTGACGGGCCGGTGCGGCGTTTCAGGCGCGGTCGGATTCCGGTCGCGGCTCCCGCCCCATCAACAAGGCGACCACTTCCCTGGCCTGCAAACTGCCGTCGAGCAGTTGCACAACCGCCTCCGTAATCGGCATGTCCACGCCCAGAGCGCGGGCCCGTTGCCACACCGTGCGGGCGCAATACACGCCTTCGGCCACATGGCCCAATTGAGCGACCGCCGCAGCAAGGGTCTGACCGCGCGCCAGCGCGAGTCCCACCTGCCGGTTACGGGACAAGTCCCCGGTGGCGGTGAGCACCAGATCGCCCAAACCGCTCAAGCCGGTGAACGTCGCCGCCTGCGCGCCCAGAGCCACGCCCAGGCGGGTCATCTCCGACAGGCCCCGCGTGATCAGGGCCGCACGGGCATTGGCGCCAAGATCCAGGCCATCGCACAAGCCGGTGGCAATTGCGAGCACATTTTTAACGGCACCGCCCACCTCCACCCCAGCCAAATCGTCGCTGGCATAAATACGCAAAACCGGGCTGTGGAAAGCGTCCACCAAGGTTTGGCGAACCACGGCGTGGGTGCTGGCCGCCACCAGTGCGGCCGGCTTGCCCTGCGCCACTTCGGCAGCAAAACTGGGGCCGCTCAGAACGCCGCTCAGCGCGTGCGGCGCAACCTGGCGCTGGACTTCGTGGCCCAGCAGGCCCCAAGCCTGGCCATCGCGCGCGGCTTCAAAGCCTTTACAGAGCCACACCGTTGGAATGGCCACGTCTGCCAGACCCTGCAACATGCTGCGCAAGGCGGCCATGGGGGTGGCGATGATGACCAGATCCCAGGCCACACCACCCTGCAGCACCGACTGCAAACTGCCGCTTGCGATGGCAAGCGCGTCCGGCAAGGCCAGCCCGGGAAGGTATCGGGAGTTACTGCGCTGAGATTGGAGATCGCGGGCCAGCGCCGGGTCGCGCGCCCACAGCGTGACCGTGTTGCGACCCAGGCCAGCAGCGGTGGCCGCCAAGGCCGTGCCCCAGGCCCCCGCACCCAGCACCAACATTTGCATGGCTATGGGCCGCGACCTGTGGGCGGCCGCAGACTATTGGGTCAGGTTGGCGCCATTGCTTTGCGCCATGGCTTGACTTTGCTGCTGCTCGTACATGGCCTGGAAATTGATCTCTGACAAATGCACGGGCGGAAAGCCGCCACGCTGAATCAGATCGGCCACGTTTCCGCGCAGGTAGGGATAAATGATTTGCGGACAGGCAATGCCCATGATCGCACCCATCTGGTCATCGGGGATGTTGCGAACTTCAAAAATGCCGCCTTGCTTCACTTCGACCAGGAACACAGTTTTGTCTTTGATCATGGTCTGCACGCGGGCGGTCACGCAAACCTCAAAAATACCCTCGGCAACCGGATTGGCTTCGATATTGAGTTGGATATCCACTGCGGGCTGTTCCTGCTCGAGCAGAATTCCGGGGGAATTGGGCTGCTCCATCGATGCCTCTTTGAGGTACAGGCGCTGGATCTGGAATACGGGGGTCTCGTTGCTGGAGCTGGAATCGGCCATGGGGGTCTTTCAACAAATTAAGTGCGGTGCACCGTACGCAATGGTGGAAACGGGCGCGCGATTATGTCAGGCAGCTCCGGGGGTATCTCAAGCGGCCTGGAGCAAGGGCAGTAAGCCGGCGCGGGCATCCAGCGCTATCAGGTCATCGCATCCGCCTACGTGGGTGTCGCCGATGAAGATCTGGGGTACGGTGCGGCGGCCGGTGCGCTCCATCATGGCTTGGCGCGATTGGGGCTCCAGGTCGACGCGCACTTCGGTAATGGCTTCAACGCCCCTGGATTGCAGCAACCGCTTGGCTTGCACGCAATACGGACAAACGGCGGTGGTGTACATGGTCACTTCTTGCATGGTGGATTCCCGTTATTCAAGCCGCGTGGGTCTCAAGCGGCAAGGCCGCCTCGCGCCAGGCCGATATGCCGCCTGCGAGCGATTGGGGCTGTGCGAACCCCAGTTTGCTCGCGGTTGCCGCAGCGCCCAATGAGCGGGCACCGGAGCGGCACACCAAAATCAGCGGAAGATTTTTATTTTTCACGCTGGCTGCGAGCTTGGCTTCGAGTTCGGCCAGCGGGATATTTTTGGACCCCGCGATATGGCCGGCGGCGAATTCCTGGGGATCGCTCACATCCACCACCACGGCTTTTTCGCGGTTCATCAGTTGCACCGCTTGCGCGGCACTGATACCGCGCGCCGCCATGCCCTGCATGACCGGCATCAACAACAGCCCCCCTGAGACCAGCGCAAGCGCCACCAGCATCCAATTGTCCAAAATAAATTTCACATGCATCCTTGTTGATAAGCGGGCTTAGCCGTGCATTTTAGAATGGGGGGCTCGGCACGCCCTGCCGCAGCCTCGATTTCCCCCACCCTGCGCCCACCACCATGTACAAAATTGTGTTCATTCGCCATGGCGAATCCGTATGGAACCTGGAAAACCGTTTCACCGGCTGGACCGATGTGGACCTGACGCCAACCGGCGTCGCGCAAGCGCGCTCGGCCGGAGCGGTTTTGAAGGAACACGGGTTTGATTTCGATATCGCCTACACCAGCATGTTGCAACGCGCGACCCGCACCCTGTGGCATTGCCTGGACGAAATGCAACGCACCTGGCTGCCGGTGGTGCACGCCTGGCGGCTCAACGAGCGCCATTACGGAGCTTTACAAGGGCTCAACAAATCCGATATGGCCAAACAATATGGCGAAGAACAGGTGCTGGCTTGGCGGCGCAGCTACGACACCCCGCCACCGGCTTTGGAGCCGGCTGACCCGCGCTGCGAGCGTGGGGACCTGCGCTACGCGAAGCTGAAACCGGAGCAAATCCCGCTCACCGAATGCCTCAAAGACACCGTGGAACGGGTGTTGCCCCTATGGAACGAGTCCATGGCGCCGGCCATTCTGGCGGGAAAACGCATCGTGATCGCAGCCCACGGCAATTCGATCCGGGCCATGGTGAAGTACTTGGACGGCATCTCCGACGCCGACATCGTGGGCGTCAACATCCCCAACGGGCAACCGCTGGTGTACGAGCTCGACGCATCGCTCAAGGCGCTGCGGCACTATTACCTGGAACCCAAGGCCTGAATGGCATGGCCCCACGGGGGCGAGCACGGTGTCAGCGGGTGTATATTGGCCGGAATTAAGGACGAATATGGGTCAGAAACTGAAAATTGCGGGATGGGTCGCCTTGGGCGTTTTGGCGGGCTCGATGGCCACTTTTTCGCTGCAAACGGTCGCCCGCAGCAGCGTTGCGCCGCTGCCCCTTGAAGAGCTGCAGCAACTGTCGGCCGTGTTCGGCCTGATCAAAAGCGATTACGTGGAGCCCGTGGACGATAAAAAGTTGATCACGGATGCCATCTCCGGCATGGTTTCCAGCCTGGATCCGCATTCACAGTATTTCGACAAAAAGGCCTACAAGGAATTCAAAGAAGGCACGGCCGGCAAGTTTGTCGGCGTTGGCATTGAAATCACGCAGGAAGATGGCTTTGTCAAAGTCATCTCGCCGATTGAAGGCTCCCCAGCCTTCCGTGCCGGCCTGAAAACCAATGACCTCATCACCAAGGTAGACGACACGCAGGTCAAAGGCCTGTCGCTCAACGAAGCCGTCAAGCGCATGCGCGGTGAGCCCAATACCAAGGTGGTATTGACGGTTTTTCGAAAAGAAGAGAACCGGACCTTTGTGGTCACCATCGTCCGCGAAGAAATCAAGCAGCAATCGGTGCGCGGCAAGATGGTGGAGCCGGGCTACGCCTGGATCCGGCTGAGCCAGTTCCAGGAACGCACGCTGGAAGACTTTGCCAAGAAGGCCACCGAGCTCTACAAACAAGACCCCAATATCAAAGGTCTGGTGCTGGACCTGCGCAATGACCCGGGCGGACTGCTCGGTTCGGCCGTGGGAATATCCGCTGCATTCCTGCCGGACAACGTGACCGTGGTCACTACCAACGGACAGACCGCCGAGAGCCAGCAAACCCTGCGCGCCAACGCGTTGGACTACGACCGCCGCGGTGTGGACCCGCTCAAATCCTTGCCCGCCGCCATGCGCAAAGTGCCGCTGGTCGTGTTGGTGAACGAAGGTTCCGCTTCTGCCAGCGAAATCGTTGCCGGGGCGCTGCAAGACCATAAACGCGCCGTGATCATGGGTGGCCAAACCTTTGGCAAAGGGACGGTGCAAACCTTCCGTCCGCTGGGCAATGAGGCCGGGGTGAAGATCACCACCGCACGCTACTACACCCCCAGCGGCCGCTCGATCCAGGCCAAGGGAATTGTTCCCGATGTGATGGTGGATGAGACAGAAGAAGGCAGCCCCTTTGCGGCCCTGGCGCCGCGCGAAGCGGACGCTGAAAAGCACCTGAGCAGCGGCCAGGGGGCGGAAGTCAAAGACCTGGAGCGCGAAAAAGCGCGCGAAGCCGCGCTGAAACGCCTGGAGCTGGAGGCCAGTAAACCGCTGGCCGAGCGACGCCCGCCGGAGTTTGGCTCTGAAAACGACTTCCGGCTCATCCAGGCCATTAACCAGCTCAAAGGCAAGCCGGTACTGGTAAGCAAAACCCTGACCGAGCGCAAGGCCGAAGTCAAAGAAGACTGAAACCAGCATGCGCGATGACGAGCTGTCGCGCTATTCGCGCCATATCCTGCTCGACGAAATCGGCATCGAAGGCCAGGAGCGCATCCGTGCATCCCGCGTCCTGATCATCGGCGCAGGCGGCCTGGCCTCTCCTGCGGTCTTGTACCTGGCAGCCGCCGGTGTTGGCAGGCTGACCGTGGTGGATGACGACGTGGTGGACCTGACCAATTTACAGCGTCAAATCATGCATGGCGGCGATACGGTGGGCATTCCCAAGGTGCTGTCGGCGCGGGCGAGTGCGGCGCGCATCAACCCGCTCACATCGCTGCTTCCCGTCCAGCAGCGCGCCGATGCGGCACTGCTGGACGGGCTGACACCCCAAGCCGACGTGGTACTCGATTGCAGCGACAACTTTGAGACCCGCCACGCCATCAACGCCGCCTGCATGCGCCACCGGGTGCCGCTGGTCTCGGGCGCAGCGGTGCAGTTTGATGGCCAGATCAGCGTCTTCGATCCACGGACCCCCAACTGCCCTTGCTACGCCTGCGCCTTTCCGCCCCAGCGCGCACCGGATGCGATTGCCTGCGCCACCATGGGCGTATTTGCGCCCGTGGTCGGCGTGATCGGTTGCATGCAGGCGGCGCAAGCGTTGATGCTGCTGGGGGCCTTCGGTGAACCCTTGCGTGGCAGCTTGTTGATGTTGGACGGGCGGACGATGGAGTGGACCCGTATCCGCATCCCCAGAGAGGTCCGTTGCAGCGTCTGCGGGCCCGCGCTCTAGGGCACGCCTTCAAGCGCTGAGAATCCACCCTTCCAGAGAATCGAGGTCGGGCGGCAGTCCGCACAGGGCATCGCCCGCGTGGTAGCGCAGCTGCCCCCAAGCCGCTTGCACCAGACACAGGACCGCGTCCAGCGTATCGCCGGTGGCGTCATCGGCCAAACTGTCGCGCTGAGCGTGGCTCAAACGCAGGCGCAGTTGCAAGCGCGTCTGGCCCAACTCCAGCGCATGGATGATGTCTTTGCGGGCAATCAAGCGCTCGGGCGTTTGTTTGGCCGGTGCGTCATTTTTGTAGCTGCGGGCGCCTAGTAACTCGCGCGCCAACAAGCCGGGATACGCCTCCAGGGCTACCCGTTGCACGTCCAACTGCGGCGGCTGCAAGCCGGGGAAATGAGCCTGCGCACTGCGCAGCAGCGGCACACCCGCATGCAACATAAACGCCACCGGCGGGTTGACCCATTTCATCGAAGGGCTGGAACCTGCAGGGCCATCCGTCGCGCGGTGCGCGAACTTGGAACCCGCAGGCCGGGCATCGCAAAAAGCGGCAAATGCATCGCGGATGTCGCTGCGCGACAGGGCCGCGTAATGGTCCATGCAGCTCTGCCAGTCTTGTGGCCAGCCCAGCGTTTGCACTAGTTCGCGTGGCAATCCGAAAGGCAGGTCAAATGCGCCAAACCAGCTGCTGTCGCGCAAGCCTGCAGCCCAGGCATCCAGGCTGTCAAAGCGCTCCAAGCGATCAAGCCGCACCACGCCGGCGGCAAGCTTGCCCCAGGCATTCACAATGGTTTTGCGCTTATTCGGGCTGCTAGAAAAGTCGCAACCCAACAGCGGCAGAGCAGGCGCGGCCTGGACCGGCCCGTCAGCTACGGCAGGCAAGTGCGCTCAGGCCCGCCCGATGATGGACGCGGTGGCCATCAGCTCTTCGAGCAGCGCCAGTGATACGCGGCCGGATACCGCATACGGGTCCAGCTCCGGTCGCTCGGCGTACTTGAGCAGGATGCTGTGGTTGATTTTGGACATGTTGACCTGGCCCATGGTCCAGCTACCAAAGCGGCGTTCTTCGATTTCTTCGTAATGCAGCAAGATCACATCTTTGTGGCGCGCGTCGCGCTGGATATGGCCATAAAGCTCATTGACGGCGTTGCGTCCACCTTCGATCGCCTGCAGAAAAATGCCGCCGCCGTAGCACAGGATGCCGGTAATGCCCGAGCCCGGGTTTTCCTCGCGGGACTTGGACAATATTTCCTCAATGGCCTGCGCGTCAGGGTTGACGGCGCGGCTGGCGTAAAGCAAACGTACCAACATGGAATTCAACCTTTCTGGGGGATTAGCGACAAAAACTCGCGGCGCAAATTGGGGTCTTTGAGGAAAACGCCGCGCATCACCGAATTGATCATCTTGCTGTCCATGTCTTTGACGCCGCGCCAGGACATGCAGTAGTGGGTGGCCTCCATGACGATGGCCAGGCCATCGGGCTGGGTTTTTTCCTGGATCAAATCGGCCAGTTGCACAACCGCCTCTTCCTGGATCTGGGGCCGGCCCATCACCCATTCAGCCAGGCGCGCATATTTAGACAGGCCAATCACGTTGGTGTGCTCATTGGGCAACACGCCGATCCAAATTTTGCCGATGACGGGACAAAAATGGTGGCTGCATGCGCTGCGCACCGTGATGGGACCCACGATCATCAGCTCGTTGAGGTGTTCGGCGTTCGGGAATTCAGTGATGGTCGGCACAGGGACGTAGCGGCCTTTGAACACTTCGTTCACATACATTTTTGCCACGCGCCGCGCCGTGTTGCCGGTGTTGTGGTCACGCTCGGTGTCAATCACCAGGCTTTGCAACACACCAACCATTTTTTCTTCGACCTCGTCGAGGAGCAACTCAAGCTCGCCGGGTTCAATGAACCCGGAAATATTGTCATTGGCGTGGTAGCGCTTGCGCGCGGCCAGCAGCCTTTCACGGATTTTCTCGGAGACCGGGGTTCCAACGTCGGAGGTCGATGCGTTCATGAATAGTGTGCGTGTTGCAAGCGAATGAGACCATGTTACCAGCCGACATCCCATCCCACCGTGCGTTTGCAGACAAAACCATGCTCGGGCGGGGGCACAATTGCCGCTTTGCACGTTGTGCGGTGAAAGTTTTTACATGGTTCAGACAATTGCGGTTATCGGGGGCGGCATCACCGGGGTCACCACAGCCTATGCGCTGATGCGGCGGGGTTATGCGGTCACTTTGTTCGAGCGGCACCGGTACGCGGCGATGGAGACCTCGTTTGCCAATGCGGGGCAGATATCAGCCTGCAACGCCGAGGTCTGGAACCGCACCGCCACCGTCCTCAATGGCATCAAATGGATGTTGCGCAAAGATGCGCCGCTACTGATACACCCGCAACCGACCTGGCACAAGCTGAGCTGGCTGGCTGAGTTTGTCGCGAGCATCCCCCACTACGAGACCAACACCATCGCCACGGCGCGGCTGGCACTCAAAGCCCGCGAGCATCTGTTTGCCTGGGCCGAGATGGAGGGGATCGACTTTGATCTGCGCACGCGCGGAATCCTGCACGTCTACCGCGATGCCGCCGGTTTTGCACATGGGCAAGACGTCTCCAAGCTGCTGCTGCGCGGCGGCGTGGTGCGGCATACGGTGGGGCCCGCCGAGATGCGCGCCATTGAGCCCGCCATCAGCGGAGATCTGGTAGGCGGCTTCTACACACCGGATGACAGCACCGGCGATATCCACCAGTACACCGTGGGCCTGGCAGCCGCAGCGCAGCGCAGAGGCGTTCAACTGCACTTTGACCATGCCGTGCAGTCATTGACCCCGACCCATGCCGGGATCCGTGTGCGCACCCTGTGCGATGGAGCTGCGCACGCTGCCGAGTTCAACGCGGTGGTGATCTGCGCCGGTGTGGCCAGCCGCGCTTTGGCCGCCAGCCTGGGCGACCGGGTCAATATCTACCCCGTCAAGGGCTATTCCATCACCGTCGATTTGCCTGACGAAGTCAGCCGTGCGGCGGCGCCCGTGGTCAGCCTGCTCGATGACCGGGCCCGCGTGGCCTGCTCGCGCTTGGGCGAGGGGCGTTTGCGGGTGGCCGGCACAGCGGAGTTCAATGGCGAAGACCGCGATATCCGCGCCACCCGCATCCAGCCGCTCGTGGGCTGGGTGCGACAGAACTTTCCTTCTGTCAATACCCGCCACGCGATTCCGTGGGCAGGGCTACGCCCCATGATGCCGAACCTGATGCCGCGCGTGGGCCCGGGACATCGGCCTGGCGTGTTCTACAACACCGGACACGGCCATTTGGGCTGGACTCTGGCTGCAGCCACAGCGGAGCTGGTAACCGATGCAGTACACGCTGCTCATCCGCACCCCGCGGGCTGAAAGTCGGATCCCCCTCGGGCTCTATTGCCGCGCAGTGCGCGTATTGGGCGGCAAGGTTTGCGGGTGGCTGGTGCGAAAGGGATTGATATCCAAGCCGCCGCGCCGGGTGTAGCGGGCATACACCGTGAGCCGGCTGGGCTTACAGCGCTGCCAGATATCCATAAAGATGCGCTCCACGCACTGCTCGTGGAACTCGTTGTGGTTGCGAAAACTCACCAGGTACTGCAGCAGGCCTTCCTGGTCGATTGCGTCCCCGCTGTAACGGATTTGCACGCTGCCCCAATCCGGCTGGCCGGTCACCAGGCAATTGCTTTTGAGTAGATTGCTGACCAGCGTTTCATGGACCGGCGGCTCGCCCGGCCTGGTGCGCAGCAAGTCCGGCGCGGGGCTATATCGGTCGCAGGCGATATCCAGGCGGTCCAGGTTCAGGCCGTCGAGTTCGCCCACCGGTTCCTGGTCAAACAACTCGGGGCCGAGCAGGCGCACACCCACGCCCGCAGGGCTGGCAGCGCCGCGCCAGGCCGCCTCCGACAAGTCCGCCCGCAAACGCGCCAGCACATCCGCAGCATCCGCAAAGCGCGTGTTATTGAAGCTGTTGAGGTAGAGCTTGAATGACTTGCTCTCAATGATGTTGGGTGTTTCACACGGCACCGTGATGTGCGCCAGTGCCAGTTGGGGCTTACCCCGCAGGTTGAGCCAGCTCAGCTCAAACGCAGTCCAGACGTCCGCGCCAAAAAACGGGAGCTGCGCGCCCAAGCCCAACTCCTGGCGCTTGGTCGCGCGCGGCAAAGGAAACAGCAGCGCCGGGTCGTACTGGTCGATGTAACTGGCAGCCTTGCCCAGTGGCGACTGGGCTGGCGTGGCATGTGGTGTGGGGATGCCGCTCATGTCTCAAGCACCCGCCAATTTGCGTCGGAAAACCAGGCGCTCGGGCGTGGAGACGCCGGCCTGGAAACGATAGCCATCGGCATCAAATGCCTGCAAATGCTCCGGGCGGGTGGCGCGGTGCTCAATCGCAAACCGTGTCATCGCACCCCGCGCCCGCTTGGCGTTGAAGCTGATGATTTTGTAGACGCCACCTTTGTAATCCTCAAACACGCACTCGACCACACGTGCCCGCAGGCGCTTGGGCTGCACCACTTTGAAATACTCTTGCGAGGCCAGGTTCACGAGCACCGGGTCGGCCTGATCGGCCAACCGGGTGTTGAGATAGTCGGTGACGGCATCGCCCCAGAAGGCGTACAAGTCCTTGCCGCGTTCGGTGGGCAGCCGCGTGCCCATCTCCAGGCGGTACGGTTGCATCAAATCCAGCGGGCGCAAAACACCGTACAAACCGCTGAGCACACACAAGTGCCCCTGCGCCCATTCGAGCGCAGCATCATCCAAGGCCCGGGCGTCAAGCCCGTCATAGACATCACCATCAAAGGCCAGCACCGCCTGACGCGCGTTCTTGGGGGTGGATTTGGGGCGCCAGGCCTGGTAGCGCGCCACGTTCAGGCCAGCGAGCGAATCACTCAGGTCCATCAACTGCGAAATCTGCGGCGGGGTGTAGGCGCGCAACACATGAATGAGTTGCTGCGACTGCTTCACGAACAACGGGTCGGTATGCGCTTGGCCGCGCAGCGGTTTTTCGTAGTCGAGCGATTTGGCGGGGGAGAGAACAAACAGCATGCGCCAATTATCCCGAAAGCGCGTAATCCGCAGATATGACGCTCAGTCGCTTTGAACGAGTGCGTTAACCAACTTTTTGACCCATGGCAAAACGAGCAACATGGTCGGGTAGGCCACCGCCCAGGACATGCCCCAGGACACCAACCATGTACCCAGCACGCCGGGCCCGATACCGGCAACACGCAAGGTGCTGATACCCGAGACCACGCAGGTCATGACGCAGGTCAGGAAAAAAGGCAAGACCAGGCTGGCATAGCGGGCAGGCAGCTTGGACAAGCCGAAAAAAGTGGTTTGGTTCATGGGCATGGCGCGCATGGTATCTCGCAAACCGCCAGACAGAGCGCCACCAACGGGGCCGCCGGTAAAATGCGCGGCCTTTGTACCGCCCTTCTGTAGAGGGCATCACCCGCGTTCCCACTCCATGTCCAACACCCCTCCCGAGCAGCCCGCGCTGCAATCACTTGCCAAATCGTTCGAGCCCGCCGCGTTAGAAGCGCATTGGGGCCCTGAATGGGAAAAGCGCGGCTACGGAGCCGCCGGGTACCGGGGTACCGGTGCGCCCAAGGCGGATGCGGCAGCGTTCGCGATCCAGCTGCCCCCGCCCAACGTGACCGGCACCCTGCACATGGGCCATGCGTTCAACCAGACCATCATGGACAGCCTCACGCGTTACCACCGCATGGCTGGTTTCAATACGGCGTGGATACCGGGCACCGACCACGCGGGCATCGCCACCCAAATCGTGGTGGAACGTCAGTTGCAAGCCCGGGGTGTCAGCCGCCACGACATGGGGCCGACGCCTTTTGAGGCGCGCAAGAATTTTGTATCCAAGGTTTGGGAGTGGAAAGAACAATCGGGTAACACCATCACCACGCAAATGCGCCGCATGGGTGACAGCGTGGACTGGGGCCGCGAGTACTTCACCATGGATCCCAAACTGTCCAAAACGGTGACGGAGACTTTTGTGCAGCTCTACGAGCAAGGTCTCATTTACCGCGGCAAGCGTCTGGTGAACTGGGACCCGGTTTTGCAAAGTGCGGTCAGCGACCTGGAGGTGGAGGCCACCGAATCCGAAGGCAAGATGCACTACATCCTGTACCCTTTCTCGGACGGGCCGCAGCTGATCGATGGCGTGTTGCAAAAGGGCATGACGATTGCCACCACTCGGCCCGAGACCATGATGGCCGACGGCGCGCTGGCCGTGCACCCGGAGGATGAACGCTACATCCACTTGCTGGGCAAGATGGTTGATCTGCCCTTGTGCAACCGCAAAATTCCCATCATCGCCGACGACTTTGTCGACCGTGCATTCGGATCTGGCTGCGTCAAGATCACCGGCGCGCACGACTTCAACGACTACGCCTGCGCGCAGCGCCACGGCCTGCCACTGATCACCATCTTCACGCTGGACGCCAAGGTCAACCACAACGGCCCGGTGCACTACCAGGGCATGGACCGCTTTGTGGCGCGCAAGGCGCTGCTGGCTGATCTGGAAAAAGAAGGCTTGCTGCTGGAAATCAAACCGCACAAGCTGATGCTGCCCATCTGCGCGCGCACCGGCCAGGTGGTCGAGCCCATGCTGACCGATCAGTGGTTCGTCGCGATGAGCAAGGTCACTGACCAAGACCCCAGCGGCAAATCCATCGCACAGAAAGCGGTGGACGCCGTGCAAAGCGGCGAAGTCACTTTCGTGCCCGAGAACTGGGTCAACACCTACAACCAGTGGATGAACAACATCCAGGACTGGTGCATCAGCCGCCAGCTGTGGTGGGGCCACCAAATACCCGCGTGGTACGACGAAGACGGCCGGGTCTATGTCGCCCGCGATGAGGCCGAAGCGCAGTCCCAGGCCCCTGGCAAAACCTTGCGCCGCGACGAGGACGTTTTGGACACCTGGTACTCCAGTGCCCTAGTGCCCTTCTCCACCATGGGCTGGCCCGAGAAGACGCAGGACTACGACCTCTACCTCCCCAGCAGCGTGCTGGTGACCGGCTACGACATCATCTTCTTCTGGGTCGCCCGCATGATCATGATGACCACGCACTTCACGGGAAAAGTGCCGTTCAAGCATGTGTACATTCACGGGCTGGTACGCGATGCGCAGGGCAAGAAGATGAGCAAATCCGAGGGCAATGTGCTCGACCCGGTGGATTTGATTGACGGCATCGCCTTGGAGCCGCTGTTGGACAAGCGCAGCCAGGGCCTGCGCAAACCCGAAAGCGCACCACAGGTCCGCAAAAACACGCAAAAAGAATTCCCAGATGGGATTCCGCCTTACGGCGCTGATGCGCTGCGCTTCACCTTCGCCGCCCTGGCCAGCCTGGGGCGCAATATCAACTTCGATACCAAGCGCTGCGAGGGGTATCGCAATTTTTGCAACAAGCTATGGAACGCCAGTCGCTTCGTGCTGATGAACTGCGAAGGCTATGACTGCGGCCTGCAGGAGCACACCAAAGCGCAATGCCAGCCCCCGGGCGTTGGCCCCAAGGGCGAGGTGATTCCCGCCGGCCCGTTCTACCAATACCTGACGTTCAGCCAGGCCGACCGCTGGATCGTTTCGCAATTGCAGGAGGTCGAAGCCCTGGTCGCCACCGGCTTTGCCGAGTACCGCCTGGACAATGTGGCTAACGCGATTTACGACTTCGTCTGGAATGAATTCTGCGACTGGTACCTCGAGATCGCGAAGGTGCAGATCAGCAACGGCAGCGATTCCCAGCAGCGTGCCACCCGCCGCACACTGATCCGCACGCTGGAGACCGTGTTGCGCCTGGCGCATCCGCTGATCCCCTTCATCTCCGAAGAGCTCTGGCAAAAAGTGGCGCCTGTGGCCGGGCGACCCGGCGCATCGGTCGCGGTGGCCGCCTACCCGCTGGCGCAACCGGAGCGCATCGACCCCCAGGCGCAAGCCCATGTAGCCAAACTCAAAATCTGGGTCGACGCCTGCCGCAACCTGCGTGGCGAAATGAAAGTTCCGCCCGCGACCCGGCTGCCTTTGTATGTGGCCGGTGACGCCGCGTTTGCCGAATCGGTCGCGCCGGTTCTCCAAGCACTGGCCAAGCTCAGCGAGGTCAAGGTATTCGCCGACAATGTTGGCTGGGAACAAGCCGCTCAGAACGCCCCGGTCGCGGTGCTGGGTGAGGCGCGGCTGTGCCTGTTCATGGCCACAGACCCGGTCGCCGAAAAAGCCCGCTTAGCCAAAGAAATTGCCCGTCTGGAAGGCGAAATTGCCAAAGCGCAAGCCAAGCTGGGCAATGAAGCGTTTGTGGCCAAGGCGCCGCCCGAGGTGATTGCCCAATCGCGCCAGCGCGTTGCGGAATTCAGCGACACGCTGGGCACTCTGCGCGAACAACTCGCGCGCATGGCCTGAGCGGGCCAGCGCCAACCGGAGCTGTCCGTGGACGACATCGTGAAGCAGGCGATGGCCAAGTGGCCGACCGTACCGGACTGTTACGGCTGGCTGGGTCTAGATGCGCGCGGCAACTGGTACATGCGTGATGACCGGGCCCAATCCTGCGGCAGCTTTGGCAGCGGCCAGACGGGCGCAAAAGGCTCGCTGCTGCAGCATGCCAAGCTGATCGACTTCATCGGCCGCAACTACGCGGCAACGGCTGATGGCTGCTGGTACTTCCAGAATGGGCCGCAACGTGTGTTTGTGGAATTAGAGGCCACACCGTGGATCTGGCGTATCAGCCCCGATGGCAGCATCCGCTCGCACACCGAGCAAACGGCGAGCTGTGAGACGGCGTATGTGGACGAGCTGGGCTACGCCTATTTACAAACCAATCTCGGCTTTGGCCTGGTCCACACCCAAGACGTAGCCCTCGCCGCACAGTGCATTGAAGCGGGCACCTGGTTGCTGGAGCACTGTCACCGCGCAGACTTGCCACGCCACTTCCACTATGTCACCCACCCGCACGCTTTGATCGGCCCGCGCGAAGACAAAAAAAAACCCGCTTAAAGCGGGCTTTTTTGGACTGGATGCTGTGGCTTATTGTGCCGGTGCTGCCGGTTTGGCCGGCTCCGCGAACTTCGCGCCGCCGGCATTGGCCATATACACAACGGCGCGGGCAATTTCGTAGTCATCAAAATTACCACCACCTTGCGCGCCCATGGCATTCTTGCCTTTAAGCGCCGAATTCAGCAGCGATTCATAGCCGGTCTTGATACGGGGGCCCCAGGCCGCCGCATCGCCAAACTTCGGGGCGCCCGCCACGCCCGCCGAGTGGCAGGTGGTGCATTGGGCTTTGAATACTTCCTCGCCGGTCTTCATGACCCGGTTGGCATCCAGAATTTCCACCGTTCCGACCTTCTGGATACGCTCCAGCGTGGCGCGCTCAGATTGCTCGGCACCGGCCAGCGGTTTATTGGAAGAATTGACGAAATTGACCAAGCCGATGATGATGAAAACCGGCACCACAAAAGAGAAAAACACGGCCGCCAGCAGCTGCTTGGGGGTTTTGACCGGGCCAGTGTGGTCCTCGTCATGGTTCTCGTGAGATGGGGTGGCGCTCATGGTGTCCTCGAAGGGTTCTAACTCAGGTTAAAGCGCTCAATTATACCGAGCGCCCTGCGGGAAACCCCCTACAATCCCATCCACACCCATCCGATCGCGGCTGTAGCTCAGTGGATAGAGTATTGGCCTCCGAAGCCAAGGGTCGTGGGTTCGATCCCCGCCAGCCGCACCAATTGCACGCGAAACCGACGGACTGCGGTCAGCGCTAAACAAACAGTCCCAGCAATTGGTTGATCGATCGCTCCCAAGAATAGTTGAGCATAGAACCACGCACCACATGCGTGTCAAGTCCTAATTGCCCCTGGTAGGCCTGCTCCATGCGATCCACGATTTCGTCGACAGAAGATTCCCCCCAGCCGGTGGCCCCCAATCCCTCGATCGGTTTTTGTATCGTCAAGGGAATCGCGTTATTTTTTTGAATAATGTCCATATGGCCTGTATTCTGGGAGATCAAGCACGGCAAGCCATAAGCCAGCGCCTCCATGGCAACCAAGTTGGTTCCAGCCTCACATCGGTTCGGAAACACAGCGAGATCGACCTCACGAAAAACATCCGGCATCAGCCGGTTCGGCGCCGTATCCAGGCACATCACTTGGTTGGGCATCACGCCATTGCGCAGTATCCAGTCATAAATGGAGTGACCCATGTCGGGTGATGCGTGGAGGGGTTCGCACACATTGGAGTAGTTGACGCTGGCCGCAATGCTTTCCTCCCACTGCGAGCGCCAAGCCGTTACCAGGAGAGCATCGGGGTGTTTGGCAGCGAATCGCGCAAATGCCTTCAAAACCAGGTCTTGCCCTTTGCGGTATTCCAATTTACCCCCGCTAAAAACCACAAAGCGGTTTTTGAAATAGCGCTTCGGTGACGGGCGGAATAAATCGGTGTCAATTCCCTGTATGACAGTCTGGGTCTTGATCCCCGCTTCCTCCAATACCGACGCATTCCAAGTCGAGCCTGCCACGATAAATTCATAGTCCCGGAGGTTCTTTATCTCCTGGTCCGCCATTGGGTTGGCTTCGCTGAATATCACCCCGATATCCCGAAATTTGGCCTTCTCCAGCGGCCGGTTACTGACCCCGAGGTAGTTGAGAAAAATGTCGTTTTCCTCAAGCTCCTGCCGCGCGTTAGGCTTGGGTTTGTGCTGAGCCAGCAATTTGCTGACTATCGGGCTCAACGGGTAAAGGAACGACGGCTCCGTCAGCGAACTGACTTCCAGCTCCGGGTGGGTTCGGCCGTATACAAGCAGGTTGTAGCCATAGACGCCCCAGCCGAAGTAATCAGCGACCGCCCAGTTAAAACACACTTTTTTCATACAAGTTATCCATTCAGCTTCAACGTTTCACTGAAGTTCATGCGACCCGCATCCGGCGCGAATCTGCAACAAAAAAGCCCCGCTCTTGCGAAGCGAGGCCACGTTGTTGATTCCATTGGTGCCGGAGAGATGAATCGAACACCCGACCTTCTCATTACGAATGAGCTGCTCTACCAACTGAGCTACACCGGCAATGTGGGCGCGATTGTAGCGACCGGCCCATCACGCGGCGGGCGCGGTCTCCTGGTGATAACGCACCACGCGCTCGACCTCGTGGCGTGAACCCAGGATAACGCTGACCCGCTGGTGCAATTGCGCGGGTTCGAGATCCAAAATACGGGCGCTGCCGTTGCTCGCGGCTCCACCGGCCTGCTCGATCAACCAGCTCATGGGGTTGGCTTCGTACATCAGGCGCAGCTTGCCGGCCTTGCCGGGCTCGCGCTTGTCCCACGGGTAGAGAAAAATACCGCCACGGGTCAGGATCCGGTGCACATCGGCCACCATCGACGCCACCCAGCGCATATTGAAGTCTTTGCCGCGCGGGCCTTCTTTGCCTTGCAGGCATTCGTCCACATAGCGCCGCACCGGCGCTGCCCAATGCCGCATATTGCTCATGTTGATGGCAAATTCCTGGGTGTCTTCGGGGATTTTCACATCCTCTTGCGTCAGGACAAAAGAGCCCTGCTCTCGGTCCAACGTGAACATGGCCACACCGTCACCCACAGTTAACACCAAGGTGGTTTGAGGGCCGTAGACGCAATAGCCGGCCGCGACCTGACGGGTTCCGGCTTGCAAAAAATCGGATTCGCGCACCATGGTGCTGGCGTCGGCCTTTTTGAGTACGCTAAATATGGTGCCGATGCTGACATTCACATCAATGTTGCTGGAGCCATCCAAGGGATCGAATAACAACAGGTATTCCCCCTGTGGATAGCGGTTGGGCACGGCGTGGATGGTGTCCATCTCTTCGGAGGCCATCGCCGCCAGGTGACCACCCCACTCGTTGGCCTCAATCAGCACATCGTTGGCAATGATGTCGAGCTTTTTCTGTACCTCGCCCTGCACGTTGGCGCTGCCCGCGCTGCCCAGCACGCCGCCGAGCGCACCCTTATTCACTGCGTGGCTGATGCCTTTACAAGCCCGCGCCACCACCTCCAACAGCAAGCGCAACTCCGACGGGATATGGCCTTTAGACCGTTGCTGTTCGACCAGATACCGCGTCAGGGAGACGGACATAAACAGTTCCTCAGATAGCCAAAGCGCGCGAGACAACCTCGCGCACGTCGTTACTCAAATCGGCTTTGGCGGCGACCCGCGCCAGAGCCTCGCGCGCCGCACTGCGGTAGGGCTCGGCCAGGGTACTCCAGCGGTCCAGTGCACGCGCCAACCGTGCTGCGACCTGGGGATTCGTGGCATCAAGCTCCAGCACACGCTCACTCCAAAACACATAGCCTGCCGCGTCGGTGCGGTGGAAGGCGCCGGGGTTGGCGCTGCAGTAACTGAAGATCAGGCTGCGCGCGCGGTTGGGGTTGAGCAGGCTGAAATCCGGGTGGGCCAGTAATTGACGCACCGCAGGCAGTACATCGCCCTGCACATCGCACTTGGCAGCCTGCAGCGCAAACCATTTGTCCAGCACCAGCGGCTCGTTTTTGAACAAGGCGTGGAAGCGGTCCAGCGCCTGGCGCGCCAACAGATGCCCGCAATTGACCAGCGCGTGCAGGGCATTGAAGCGGTAGGTCATGTTGGAGGCGTCTTTGAACGCCTGCAGGGTTTTGCCGGGCCACAGCGTATCGCCCGTCTGCACAGCCGCCAGACACAGGTGGTGCAACGCCATCCCAGCCAGCGCGCGGCGTCCGCTGGATAGCGGATCGGGGCGGTAGGCGCCGTTGTGCCGGTGGCTTTCGTAGGCCCACTCCCAATCTGCATGCAGGGTGTGCGCCAATTGCAAACGCATGGCTTCGCGGACCAGGTGGATCGCCTGGGGGTCCACCTGATCAAGCTGCTCGGCGATATAGCCCTCCGACGGCAGGGTCAGCACCAGTTCCTTGAAGGCGGCGTCCAGATCTGGATTGCGCAACACGGCGCGCATGGCCTCCAGATAAGCGCCATCCAATGGCGCCTGCCGCATCGGGCTATCTACCGGGCTTTGCACGCTACGGATTGCGCGGCGCAGCGCCAGGCGCTGGCCGGCCTCCCAGCGGTTGAAGGGGTCGGGGTCATGGGCCAGCAGCGTGCGCAACTGCTCATCGCTGTACTCAAATTCCAGGATGACCGGTGCGGAAAATCCGCGCAAAACCGATGGAACCGGCTCTTCTTCCACGCGGGTCAAGGTAATGGCGCTGCTGCCACCGGACACCACAAAAAGCTGATCCTCGGCGCCCGGCCCATGCTCATCGGTGTAGAGCATCAGCGGTTTACCACTCTTCATGCCGATCAAGCCGATACGCACCGGTATCACGAACGGATCACGCGCTTCCTGCGCGCTTGTGCGGCCACCATGCTGCATCAGCGTGATGGTGTAGGTTTGCTTTGTCGGGTTGTAGGTCCCGCCGCAACTCAGGCGCGGCGTACCGGCCTGGGAATACCAGCGCTTGAACGCGTCCAAATGCTGGGCCAGCGGGGAGCCGGGGTTAGCGTCTGCAATAGCCTGCGCAAAATCGTCACAGGTAACTGCCTGTCCGTCATGACGGGCGAAGTACAGCGCCAGCCCTTTGGCAAAACCGGCACGGCCGGTCAGGGTCTGCATCATGCGCACGACTTCGGCGCCTTTTTCGTAAATCGTGACTGTGTAGAAATTGTTGATTTCCACGTAACTCTCGGGGCGCACCGGATGCGCCATCGGACCGGCGTCTTCGGGAAACTGTGAAGCGCGTAGCACCCGCACATCCTCGATGCGCTTGACCGCGCGCGCCGACGGTTCGGCGCACAGGTCCTGGCTGAATTCCTGGTCACGGAAAACCGTCAAGCCTTCTTTGAGCGAGAGCTGGAACCAGTCGCGGCAGGTCACGCGGTTGCCGGTCCAGTTGTGGAAATATTCATGCCCGACCACGCTCTCGATATTGGCGTAATCAGTGTCCGTGGCCGTGGCGGGGTTGGCCAGCACGTACTTGGTATTGAAAATATTCAATCCCTTGTTTTCCATGGCACCCATATTGAAGTCGCTGGTCGCAACAATCATGAAGCGCTCCAGGTCCAGCGGCAAATTGAAGCGCGCCTCGTCCCAGGCCACCGAGGCCATCAGCGCGTTCATGGCGTGCTCGGTTTTATCCAGGTCGCCGGGACGTACATACACCTGCAACAGGTGCTCGGAACCCGAGCGCGCGCGGATGCGCTGCTCGCGGCAAACCAATTCACCCGCCACCAGCGCAAACAGGTACGACGGCTTTTTGTGCGGATCCACCCATTTCGCAAAATGCCGCCCGCCATCCAGCGCGCCCTGCTCGACCAGATTGCCGTTGGACAACAGCACCGGATACGCCGCTTTGTCCGCGCGCAGCGTGACGGTGTAGCTGGCCATCACATCCGGGCGGTCCAGGAAATAGCTGATGCGGCGGAAGCCCTCGGCCTCGCACTGCGTGAAAAACGAGCCGTTGCTTACATACAAGCCGGTCAGGCTGGTGTTCTTGATGGGCGCGCAGGTGGTGAAAATCTCCAGCGTGAAACTCTCGCTGCCTGCAGGCAGGTTTTCCAGCACCAGCTGTTCGCCTTCCATCCGGAACGACGTGCCCTGTCCGTTCACCAGAACCCGCGCCAGGCTTAGCTCCTGCCCGTCCAGGCGCAAGGCTTGGGGCTCCACGTCCGGATTGCGGCGCATGGTCATCACGTTCAGAACCCGGGTTTTGGCCGGGTCCAGGTCAAAGCTGAGATTGACGGTGTCGATCCAAAAAGGCGGCGGCGCATAGTCGCGCCGATGGACCAGGGGCTTGGCAGTTACTGTGTCGTGGTTATCAGACATAGGGCTTTCGGGGTATGACGGGCGTCCTTCAGACGCCTTGTTTCAGGGAAGCCTGGATGAACGCATCCAGATCGCCGTCCAGCACTTTCTGGGTGGCCGAGGTTTCGTAATTCGTGCGCAAATCTTTGATCCGGCTGTTGTCCAGCACGTAGCTGCGGATCTGGTGACCCCAGCCCACATCGGTTTTGGTGTCTTCCAGCTTTTGCTGCTCTTCCATGCGCTTGCGCATCTCAAAGTCATACATCCGGCTGCGCAGGCGCTTCCAGGCTACGTCGCGGTTGCTGTGCTGGCTGCGCCCGTCCTGGCACTGGACCACGATACCGGTAGGGATGTGGGTGAGGCGCACGGCGGAGTCGGTCTTGTTGATGTGCTGGCCGCCCGCCCCGCTGGCGCGGAAGGTATCTACCCGCACGTCGGCCGGGTTGATGTCAATTTCAATCGAGTCATCCACCTCGGGGTACACGAACACACTGGCAAAACTGGTGTGGCGTCCGCCCGAGCTGTCAAACGGCGATTTGCGCACCAGACGGTGCACGCCGGTCTCGGTGCGCAACAGGCCAAACGCGTATTCGCCTTCAATCTTGATGGTGGCGCCCTTGATGCCGGCGATATCGCCAGCGGTTTCATCTTCGACTGTGGTGGCGAACCCTTTGCGCTCGGCGTAGCGAAGGTACTGGCGCAAAAGCATGCTGGCCCAGTCGCAGGCCTCGGTGCCACCCGCACCCGCCTGGATGTCCAGAAAGGCGTTCATGGAATCGGCCGGGTTATTGAACATGCGGCGAAATTCCAAGCCCTCAATCACTTCGGCCAGGCGCTGCGCGTCGGCCTCAATCGTCAGCAGTCCGGCTTCGTCGCCCTCGTCGCGCGACATCTCAAAGAGTTCGGTGTTATCGGACAGATCCCGGGTCAGCCCGTCCAAAGTCAGCACCACGCCGTCCAGCGCCTTCTTTTCTTTCCCCAACTCCTGGGCACGCTTGGGATCGTTCCAAACGCCGGGGTCTTCTAACGATGCATTGACGGTGCGCAGGCGTTCCGATTTGGCAGCGTAGTCAAAGATACCCCCGAAGTTCGGCGGTCCGGTTGCTCAAATCGGCCAAAGTGCTGCCGATCAGGTTGCTGCGTTCTGCGTCCATTGCGTGTGTCCCAGGGGAGAAAAAGAACGGATTTTCTCACGCGCCCCGCGCAGCGGGTTTTTGCGGGCGCTTGCGGCTGCGGCCGCGCCCCTTCAGGCAGCTACCAGCACCGGGAACGCCGCGCTGTCCATGGCCGCCCCGGGTTGCGGCCCGCCGCTGCCGGGTGGCGGGGGCGACATGAAGCCGCTGCGCAGCACAAAGCGGGCGTCGGCCCCGGTGAAACGCGCCGAAAAAGCCCGCCTGCGGTGGCTGCTGGCGTTCTCCGGCGCGCCATGCACCGTCAAGCCATGGAAGGCGATGCAATCACCCACCGCGAGTTGCCACTGCAAAACACGGTGCTGGGCCCGCTCGGCCTCAAAATCGGGCGGCGGCTCAAAGCGGCTGTCCTGGGCAGTCGGGTGGGTTTTCTGGTCCACAAAGCGCGCCGGCGTGAACCAACGGCCCCAGGCATGGGAACCGGCGATGAATTCCACACAGGTATTTTTCTCCACCGGGTCCAGCGGAATCCAGAGGCTG
>CANFTU010000007.1 GCA_947450005.1 Comamonadaceae bacterium
GGCGCCGTGCTGGCGCTGGTGTTTGCATTGGCGCTGACAGGGCGCTCCGCCGCGCTGCGCGCAGTGGTGGGCGCCTATACCTATGTGGTGCGCGGAACACCCTTACTGATTCAGGTCTATTTGATTTATTACGGCCTGGGCCAGCTCGAATGGATCCAAGCGCGTTGGGACGACATCTGGCCCTGGACCTATTTCAAAGAGCCGTTTTTCTGTGCCCTGCTGGCCTTCAGCCTGAACACCGCCGGCTACACCGCCGAGATGCTGGCCGGCGCCATCCGCGAAACCAGCGCAGGCGAGATCGAAGCCGCGCAGGCCTACGGCATGGGTCACTGGCGCACCATCTGGCGGGTCATTTTGCCCAGCGCGCTGCGCCGCTCGCTACCCGCCTACAGCAACGAGGTGGTGATGATGTTGCAAAGCACCAGCTTGGCCAGCGCGGTGCCCAGCATGATCGACGTCACGTCGGCGGCCAGCCGCGTGTACAGCAAGTTTTACCTGCCCTTTGAGGCTTTTTTGTTTGCCGCCGGCATCTACCTGCTTGCCACCTTTATGCTGGTGGGTGTGTTCCGCTTGGCTGAGCGGCATTTCCTGGCCTACCTGGCGCCGCAGAAGGCCTGATCCGCCCGCCCTGTAATCTGTACCCCATGCAACGCCACGACCACCCGCTTCGCTCGCCCAGCTTGGGCCGGCACACCACACTGAGCAGTTTGCATTTCGGCACACCCGGCAGCGGCCCCAAGGTTTATATCCAGGCCAGCCTGCATGCCGAAGAACTGCCCGGCATGCTGGCGGCCTACCACCTGCGCCCGCTACTGGAGGCCGCTGATTCGCAGAGCCAAATTTATGGCGAGGTCGTGCTGGTGCCCATGGCCAACCCGGTGGGAGCGGCACAGCGCTTGCAACACAAACCCATGGGGCGTTTTGAATTCAATACCGGCGAGAACTTCAACCGCCATTACCCGGACTTCTTCGCCCGCATCAGCGCCGAGGTGCTTCCCACGCTGGGCGGCGACGCGGGCGCCAATGTGGCTCTGGTGCGTCAGGCCATGCGGCGATACCTGGAGCAGTGGCAACCGGATTCTGAGCTAGCCAGTCTGCGGCGTACCTTGTTGCTGCTCTCGCATGACGCCGATTACGTGCTTGACTTGCACTGCGACTGCGAAGCCGTGCTGCACTTTTATTGCGAAGAAAGCTGCTGGCCGCAGCTCGCACCGCTGGCCCACTACCTTGAAAGCCGCGCGATTTTGCTGGCCAAAAATTCCGGCAGCAGCCCGTTTGACGAGAGTCTCTCCGGTGTCTGGTGGCGGCTGTCGGAGGCGCTGGCTGCGACCGGATCAACCGCGTTTTTGCCGCAAGCGTGCCTAAGCACCACGATTGAACTGCGCGGTGAGGCGCAAGTCGAGCACGGTTTGGCCATGCAGGACGCACAAGCCATTGCCGCCTATCTGCGCCACATCGGCGTCTTGCGCGATGCGCCTGCTGCAGCCCCGCCAACCCCCGCTTGTGAAGCCACCCCGCTGGCCGGATCGGAAACCCTGTACGCTCCTGTTCCCGGCTTGCTTGTGTTTGCGGCCGAGCCGGGTCAGCGGCTGCATGCGGGCGACTTGGTAGCCGAATTGATTGATCCGGTAGCCCATACAGCACAGCGTGTGTGCGCCGGCGTAGACGGCGTCTTGTATGCCCGGATCCGGGACCGCTATGTCACCACGGGGTGCGAACTGGCCAAGATTGCCGGCGCAGTTGCCTTTCGCAGCGGCGAACTGCTGGGCGCCTGAACCATTCCATTGCTATGAATACCCCTGTCCTGAAACTCCAGATCGACGGCATCCACAAGCGCTTTGGCGCAAATGAAGTGCTGCGCGGCGTCTCGCTGAAAGCGGCAGCGGGCGACGTGATCGCCATCATCGGCAGCTCGGGCTCGGGCAAAAGTACGCTGCTGCGCTGCATCAATCTGCTCGAAAAACCCAATGCGGGCAGCATTACCGTGGCCGGCGAAGCCTTGGCCCTGGTACCGGATAAGAACGGCGAGCTGCACGCCCGGGATCCGCTGCAACTACAACGCCTGCGCACCCGCCTGGCCATGGTGTTCCAGCATTTCAATTTGTGGGCCCACATGACGGTGCTGCAAAACATCATTGAAGTACCGGTCCATGTGCTGGGTGTCCCCCGTGAGCAGGCCGTTGCCACGGCGCGGCGCTACCTGCAACGGGTGGATCTGGTGGGAATGGAAGACCGCTACCCTGCGCACCTCAGCGGCGGCCAGCAGCAGCGGGTGGCGATTGCCCGCGCGCTGGCGGTGGAACCCGAAGTGATGCTGTTCGATGAACCCACCAGTGCCCTGGACCCGGAACTCGTGACCGAGGTTCTGCGTGTCATGCAGGCGCTGGCGCACGAAGGCCGCACCATGTTGGTGGTAACCCATGAAATGGGTTTTGCACGCGAGGTGGCCAACCACCTGATCTTTTTGCACAAGGGCTTGATCGAAGAGCAAGGCGTGCCCCGCGAGGTGCTCAGCCAACCGAAAAGTGAAAGACTGGCGCAGTTTTTATCCGGAAATCTCAAGTAATACATGAGAAATTCTGCGGATGTTGTGCGCCGTGGCCCGAGCTCGCTGCGCGATCTGTTTTTCTCCTTTTCCTGGATCGCGTTGCAGGGCTTCGGCGGGGTGATGGCCATTGTCCAACGGGAGTTGGTGGAGAAGCGCCAGTGGCTGAGCTCTGCTGAATTTCTAGAGGATTGGGCCGTGGCGCAGGTGCTGCCCGGGCCCAATGTCTGCAACCTCGCCGTCCTAATGGGCGACCGCTGCTTCGGCGCGCGCGGAGCGCTGGCGGCTGCAGCGGGTTTGATGGTCTTCCCCTCGGTGGTGGTTCTGGCGCTGGCCGCGTCGCTCTTCAGCCTGTTGGACCTGCCCTTGGTGCAAGGCATGCTGCGCGGCATGGGCGCCGTCTCAGCCGGACTGATCGCCGGCTCCGCGCTCAAGCTGACCAGCGGTTTGCGCGGCCACCCTTTCGGTACTGCCGGCTGTGCCATCCTGGCTGCGCTCACGCTGTGCGGCGCGGCGGTTCTGCATGTGCCCCTGGTCTGGCTGTTGCTCGGCCTGGCCCTGCCGGCCACAGTCCTGGCCTGGCGCTTGGTCTGGCTGCAAGTACACGCAGACGTGTCTCGCCCATGAGCACAGCGGAACTGGGCGCCTTTGCCTGGGCGGATTGCCTCGCCCTGTTTGTGCATTTCCTCACCTTGTCTTTGTTGGCCGTGGGTGGGGCTATCACGACGGTGCCAGAAATGCACCGGTTTCTGGTGTTGCACAAGCACTGGCTGAGCGACGGGCAGTTCAGCGCCTCCATTGCGCTGGCGCAAGCAGCGCCCGGCCCCAACCTGCTGTTTGTGTCGGTGCTGGCCTGGAACGTGGGCGCCAATGCCGCCGCGGGCGCGCATGCACCCGAACTTGCCTGGCTGCTGCCGCTGGCCTGCGCTACGGCGGCCACTATCGGCATCCTCGCGCCCTCGACCACGCTGACGCTGTATGCGGCGCGTTGGGTGCACCGCAACCGCGCGCGTCTGGGAGTGCGCGGCTTCAAATTGGCAATGGGCCCGATCGTGATCGGCCTGCTCCTGGCCACCGCGTGGACGCTGGGAGCAGCCCATGGCTTGCCGCAGGACATCCCCGTGTTGTGGGCGCTCACCGCGGCCTCGGCCTTACTGGTCTGGAAAACCCGGGTGCACATGCTGTGGCTGATAGCCGCCGGCGCGGCCCTGGGCGCAGGCGGCTGGATTTAGCGCGGATTCTCGAAGAAAACGTAGTTGGTGGCGTAGTCGCTGATTTCGAAGTAGACCTTTTTCTCGCCCGGGTCGACTTGCATATTCTGGTTTTCGTCCAGGTATCCATAGCCATACCGGTAGGGTCGCGGCTTGTTGTCGTCGGTTCCCATGGCCGTGGTCAATTTGTCAATCTGGATAAAGCGGCGCACCAGTTTGTCGCCCGCGTAGACCTCCAACACGCCGTTGGTACCGGTCCAGTTCTGGATCTCCCGGCCGATCTTGTTTTGCTGCTCCTGGGTGCAGGCGGCCATGATCGCCAACCCGGCCAGCAGCAGCATGATGCCGCCACGCCGTCTCCATCGATTCACCGTGTGCATGCCAAATCCTCCAGAAATTGAAATCAAGCCGAGCGCGTGCGCTGGCGCACCGCCTCAAACAGGCACACGCCGCTGGCGACCGACACATTCAGGCTCTCCACGGCGCCCTGCATCGGAATACGGACCAACTGGTCGCAGGTCTTGGCGGTGAGTTGGCGCATACCATCACCTTCGGCACCGAGCACCAAGGCCACCGGGCCGCGCAGGTCGGCGTCATAAACCGTCTGGGTGGCAGCGTCGCTGGTGCCGATCACCCAGATGTTGCGCTCCTTGAGTTCACCCAGCGTGCGCGCGAGGTTGGTCACCATGAAATACGGCACTGTCTCGGCCGCGCCGCTGGCCACCTTGGCCACCGTCGCATTGATACCGGCGGCATGGTCTTTGGGCGCAATCACGGCATGGGCACCCGCACCGTCAGCGACCCGCAGGCATGCGCCCAGGTTGTGCGGATCGGTCACGCCATCGAGTACCAACAGCAGCGGCTGCACGCGTTGCGCCACGGGCAGATCCGCCTGACTGGCCTCCAGCCGCTCGAGCAATTCGTCCAGAGAATGCGTCTGGACAATGGCCTGAACCCGCGCCACCACGCCTTGGTGGCCGTGGCTGCCGCACAGTTTGGCCAGGCGCATCCCGTCGGATTCGATCAGCCGGATACCGGCTTCCTTGATCCGCTCCACAAACTGGCGCATCCGGGCGTCGCGGCGGGTGGGTTCGATGTGGATTTCGAGAATCGACGCGGGTGCGGTTTTGATACGCACTCCGACGGCATGGAATCCGAACAAGGTTTTGGCGCTAGACATGGGCCATTATCCCGCCGCGCCGTGCATGCCTTCACGCAAACACCCGGCTTCCATGGTGAAGACCCGCGAACAGCGCGCCGCAATACTTCCGTCATGCGTGACCAGCACCAGCGTCGTGCCCTGCTCCTGGTTCAACGCCAACATGAGCGCCATGATGGTCTCGCCCGTGGCGTAGTCCAAGCTGCCGGTCGGTTCATCGGCCAGCAGCAGCACCGGCTGCACCACAAAGGCCCGCGCCAGCGCCACCCGCTGCTGTTCACCACCGCTGAGAACCTTGGGGTAGGACTTCAGGCGACTGCCCAGACCCACGCGCTCCAGCATGCGCGCTGCAGCGGCGCGTGCATCCGGGCGGCCAGCCAATTCGAGCGGCAGCATCACGTTTTCAATGGCGGTCAGATTACCGAGTAGCTGCAGGCTCTGGAACACGAAGCCCACCGAACGCGCCCGCACAGCGGCCCGCGCGTCTTCGTCCAAACTGAACATGTCGGCACCGGCGATGCGCACCGTGCCACTGCTGGGGAGGTCCAGGCCGGCCAGGATGGAGAGCAGCGTGCTCTTGCCTGAACCGGAAGCGCCGACGATGGCTGCCGTCTCACCGGCGCTTAGCGCAAAATCAACATCACGCAGGATTTGCAAGCGGCCGGTCGAGTCTTCGACGGTTTTGCACACTTTTTCTACCGAAACAATGGAATCTGACATGGGGCCTTCTGTGAATCGACGCGACTGTATCCTAGGCTGCCTGGCCGCACTGACCTCGCTTGCCGCTGGGTCCGCCGCAGCGCAGCCAACACCACCGACTTTGCTGGTGTTGGGCGACTCGCTCAGCGCCGAATATGGGCTGGCCAAGGGCAGCGGCTGGGTTGCGTTGCTCGAACAACGCCTGGCGACGGAAAAGCGTGGGCTCAAGGTGGTGAATGCCAGCATCAGCGGCGACACCACCTCTGGCGGCCTGGCGCGTCTGCCCGCCCTTCTCAAACAACATGCACCCGCGATCCTGGTCGTCGAGCTAGGGGGCAACGACGCATTGCGTGGGCTGCCACTGGAGATGACGCGCGAGAATCTGCGCGCCATGGTCCGGCTGGCGCAGGCTGCCAAAGCGCAGGTGCTGCTGCTGGGCATGCAGGTGCCTCCCAACTACGGGCCGGATTACGCCCAGCAGTTTGCGGCCACCTTTGCCACCGTTGCCAAAGAACAGAAAACCGCTTTGGTGCCGTTTTTTCTGAAAGATGTGGCAGACGCACCCAACGCCGCTGACCTGTTCCAAAGCGATCGCATCCACCCCACGGCGGCGGCGCATCCGGTTTTGCTCAACAACGTCTGGCCCGGATTGAAACGGCTGCTGCCATGAGCCTGACCCTGATTGCCGCCGCCGACGCGGTGCAGAACCTGGACCGCTTTGACACTGTGATCGACGCACGCAGCGAATCCGAGTTTGCCGAGGACCACCTTCCCCAGGCGCTTAACTGGCCCACCCTGAACGACGCTGAGCGCCAATTCATCGGCACCACGTACAAGCAGATCAACGCGTTCGAGGCCAAAAAGCGCGGTGCAGCGCTGGCTGCGCGCAACATCAGCGCACACATTGAGCGCGAAGTCATCGCCAAAGCCCGCGATTGGAGCCCCCTGCTCTACTGCTGGCGTGGGGGCAAACGCAGCGGCTCGCTGGCCTTGGTTCTGGACCAGATCGGCTTTCGGGTCAACCTGGTGGAAGGCGGCTACAAAGCCTTTAGGGCCGCCATGCTGCAAGACATCGAAGTGCGCGCGGATGCACTGCAGTTTCACGTGGTGTGCGGCACCACCGGTTCCGGGAAGACGCGGCTTCTGCACGCGCTGCAACGCGCAGGCGCGCAGGTGCTGGACCTGGAAGCGCTGGCGCAGCACCGCAGTTCGGTCTTAGGCGCGATACCTGGTGTAGCCCAGCCGAGCCAGAAGCGTTTTGACAGCCTGGTGTGGGATGCGCTGCGGCGTTTTGACACGACCCGCACGGTGTTTGTGGAGAGCGAAAGCAAGAAAGTGGGAAACGTGTCCGTGCCTGAACGACTGATGCACCGCATCCGCCAAAGCCCATGCATCAACCTGCAATTGCCGCTGGCCGAGCGGGTGCAATTGCTGTTAGAGGATTACGCTTACTTCGTCGCCAACCCCGCGCATTTTTGTAACCGCTTGGATGTGCTCACGGCGCAACGCGGCAAGGCGGTGGTGCAAGCATGGAAGGACAGCGTGGGCCGCGGCGAGTTGGCTGCGGTGGTGCATGACCTGCTGCTGACACACTACGACCCGGTGTATGTGCAGTCCATGCAGCGCAACTTCAGCCAGTTTGCGCAAGCCTTGGATATAGCGCCCGAAGGGCGCAGCGCCACAGCGATGGACGCTGCGGCAGCGCAGATTAAGGGCTTGGCGGTGTGATGTCAGGATGCGCGGAGATCTGTGCCGCATCGGGTGCGTGATCGCCCTGCGCCGACGGTTCGCTGCCATCGGTGCGGCGCTCGGTTTTGCTCTTGAGCTTGTCTTCTTTTTTGCGTTTTTTCGCCAGCTCTTTCTGCCGTTTTTCGTAACCGTAATTGGGAGTTGCCAAGTTATTCTTTCAGTAGGATAGCTTGGACTTTAACACCCGCAGCTTCCTGGGCGGCTGCTGGACAGGGCTAGGCCCGCAGCACAGCCAAGGCCTGCGCGATATCCGCCTGCAAGTCCTGCGGGTCTTCCAGGCCCACCGCAAAACGCACCACCGTACCCCGCGCGATCTGGGCGGGCCAGCGCTTGCGGGAGCGCGACAGGTCATAGGGCACCACCAGGCTGATTGGCCCAGCCCAGCTGTAGGCCAGACGGAACAGACGCAAGGCGTCAACAAATGCGTCGACCTGTGTCTGGGTAAAACGTGCATCGAGCACCACCGAAAACAGGCAGGCGGCGGCATCGGTGGCGCACAGGCTGCGCCAATGGGCGTGCCCCGGCGAGCCGGGCAAGGCCGGATGCAGAACCTGGGTGAATTCAGGCTGGCTTTGGCACCAAACGGCCAGCGCACGGGTGCTGGCGTCATGGGCCTGGTAGCGCAGGTAGATGCTGGGGAGCGCGCGCAGCACCAGTTCCACGTCATTGGCGCCCACGTTCAACCCCAATCGCATATGGGTGAGCTTGATGCGCATGTGCAGCGCCGGGTCGCGGGTGATGACGCTGCCCATCAGCAAGTCGCCGCCGCCGCTGGGGTACTTGGTCAAAGCCTGCGTGGAAATATCCACGCAAAGCGCGGGCACGAGGTCGGGCAGCAGGTCAAAGGGATTAAAAGCGATGCCCGCACCCCAGGTGTTATCCAAAGCCGTGCATATACCGCGCGCTCGGCACAGGCGCACCATCGCTGGCACATCGGGGAATTCCAGCGTGACGGAACCGGCGGCCTCCAGCCATACCAACCGCGTTTTGTCGCCGAGCTTGGCCTCCAGATCGTGCAGATCCATCGGATCGTAAAACTGGTGGGTGATGCCCCAGGTCTTCAACTCGGCTTCTACCAGCGACTTGTTGGGCTCGTAGACGTTCTCAGGCAGCAAGACCTCGTCGCCAGCCTGCAGCAGGGATAGTGATACCAGCGCCAAGGCGGCCAGTCCGCTGGGCGCGAGCACACACTGCAAGCCACCCTCCAGGGAGCACAGACGCTCCTCCAGCATGTAGGAACTGGGCGTGCCATGCAGGCCGTAGGTATAGGCGGTTTTGTCTTTCCACTCGCGGCTGCGCATCGCCGCGACATTGGGGAAAAAAACCGATGACGCTTTGAAGATGCCGGGCTGCGGAGAATCAAAACCCTCCGGCGGCCGGTAGGGGTGGTGAATCAGCGCAGTGGGGGCCTTTTTCTCCATAGTGCGCGCTAGACGCTCCACTTATGGATGAGCTGCTCCGGCCGCATCGCGTCGTAGCTCTCGAAAGGCTGGTGGATCCAGGGATTGGTCGGCAAAAATTCGACCGAGTAGTCGGGGCTGAACGTCGACAAAGCCTTGGTCCAGATCACCGCGCTGCGCAGCTCGGTGATCGGCTTGTAGTTCGTGCGCAGTTGGTGCATCACCGCGCTGAGGGTATGGCCGGAATCGGCCAGGTCGTCGACCAACAGCACTTTGCCCGCGATTTCGCCCTTGGGCGTAGTGATGAAGCGGGCGATGTCCAGGTTCCCTTGCACCGTGCCCGCATCCGAGCGGTAGGAGCTGGTGGACATGATGGCCAGGGGCTTGTCGAACACCCGCGACAAGATGTCACCGGGGCGCATCCCGCCGCGCGCCAGACACAAAATGGTGTCGAATTCCCAGCCGGACTGGAACACCTTGATCGCCAATTTTTCGATCAGGTTGTGGTATTCGTCGTAGCTGACGTACAGGTGCTTGCCATCTTCGGTCAACATGCGGAACTCCGGTTAAAAGTTGAAAATCAGGGGGCCGAAAAAGGATCACGCATCAAAATCGTGTGGTCACGGTCCGGGCTGGTGGAAACCATGTGGATCGGTACGCCAGTGATTTGTTCGATGCGTTCCAGATAGCGCCGCGCAGCCGTTGGCAGACGCCCGTAATCGGTAATGCCGACGGTGGTGTCGCTCCAACCCGGCAGGGTCTCGTACACCGGTTCACACAACGCAATGTCGTCCGCCCCCATCGGAAGAATGTCGACCAACTCACCGCCAAGCCGGTACCCGGTACAGAGCTTCAATTCGGACAGACCATCCAACACATCGAGTTTGGTAATGCACAGGCCGGACAAGCCATTAACCTGCGCCGAGCGCTTCAGAAGCGCCGCGTCAAACCAGCCGCAACGGCGCGAACGCCCCGTGGTGACACCTTTCTCGAACCCGACCGTGCTCATGTGGTAGCCCGGCGTACCGGGCTTTTCCCATTCGAGTTCGGTGGGAAACGGCCCGCTGCCAACGCGTGTGCAATAGGCCTTGGTAATGCCCAAAACGTAGTGCAGCAATCCGGGCCCAACGCCAGCGCCTGCTGCCGCATTACCGGCCACGCAATTGCTGGAGGTGACAAACGGATAGGTGCCATGGTCGACGTCAAGCAAAGTACCCTGGGCGCCTTCAAACAGGATGTTGTCACCGCGCAGGTGTGCCTCGTTGAGTTCACGCGACACGTCGGCGACCATCGGCTGCAGGATGGCGGCATGGCGCATCGCTTCGTCGAACACGGGCTGGAAAAGCACCCGACCATCTTGCATGTAAGGCGCCAGATGCGGCCCGAAATCAAAGGCCGCAGAACCGAGGTAGGTCGTCAACACATGGTTATGCAGGTCCAGCAGATCGCGCAGCTTGGCGGCAAAACGCTCGGGATGCTTGAGGTCTTGCACGCGCAGCGCGCGACGCCCGATCTTGTCTTCATAGGCCGGGCCGATGCCGCGCCCGGTGGTACCGATCTTCTCGCTGCCGCCCTTCTCACGCGCCGCTTCGCGTGCCACATCGAGGGCCGCATGGAACGGCAAAATCAGGGGGCATGCTTCGCTGATGCGCAGGCGCGAGCGCAATTCGACGCCGGCCTTCTCCAGGCCCGCCATTTCTTCCAACAGCTTGGCCACCGACAAGACCACGCCATTGCCGATGTAGCACTTCACACCGGCGCGCATGATGCCGCTGGGGATCAAATGCAGGGCGGTTTTGACACCATTGATAACCAGCGTGTGGCCGGCGTTGTGGCCGCCTTGGAAGCGCACCACGGCTTGGGCGCTCTCGGTCAGCCAGTCGACCAGCTTGCCTTTGCCCTCATCACCCCATTGGGTTCCGACCACGACGACGTTTCTGCCCGGTTTGGTATTCATGTGTAGTTCTACAAAGTTGTAATAGTCCAGTTGCCGGATTGCAGTACCAGCGCACGGTCACAGTGGAATTCTTCGACTTCGCTCTCGTGGCCCGGGAGTACGCACACAACCGTGTGGCCTTCGGCGCGCAAGCGGGCTATGGCCGCACGCAAAGCGGGATCTTCGCTCCAGGGTGCCCGCACTGCGGCATGCAAAGCCGGCGGGGTGACCGCACGGACCAGCGTCTTCACATCCAGACTGAAACCCACCGCCGGGCGGTCCCGTCCAAATGCCGCGCCCACCGCGTTGTAGCGTCCGCCACGCACCAAAGCGTCCGGGGCCTTGGCGGCAAAAATAGAAAACCGCACACCGCTGTAATACGAGTAACCGCGCAAATCCGACAGATCAAAGGACACCTGCACGCCCGGCGCATGCGACTGCACATGGCCCGCCAGCCAGGCCAGGTCATCCAGCGCCGCACGAATAAGCGGCACGGCCGGCAAGCGTGCACGCGCCTCGGTCAGAACCGCGTTATCACCGTACAACCGCAGCAGCATGGCAAGGCCTGCGGCCACATCAGCCGGGGCATTCGCGGTGGCGTCGCCCAAAGCCTGCGCGTCTTTGGCCGCCAGGGCCTGGTACACAGCACCCAACTGGTCAGCCGCCAGCCCCGACTGCGCGAGCAAGGCATGGACGATGCGGGCATCCGCAAAATCGACCGTGCTTCCAACCACGCCAGCCACTTTGAGCGTATCCAGTGCAAGCGTGAGAATTTCCAGGTCGGCTTCCAGGCCGGCGTGTCCATAAATCTCCGCGCCGAACTGCAAGGGCTCGCGGCTGGACTGCGGACTCGCAGGTAAGGTATGCAGAACCGGCCCGCAGTAACACAGTCGCGCAACGCCCTGGCGGTTGAGCAAATGGGCATCGATGCGTGCGACCTGCGGAGTGCTGTCGGCGCGCACACCGAGCATGCGGCCCGAGAGTTGGTCCACCAGCTTGAAAGTCTGCAAGTCCAGCCCCTGGTCACTGCCGCAAAGCAAAGACTCCAGGTGCTCCATGAGCGGTGGCATCACCAGCTCATAGCCGTAGCAACGGGCCATGTCGAGCAGCTTACGCCGGACTTCCTCGATATGCCGCGCCTCCGAGGGCAATGCATCGGCGATGTGATCCGGCAGGACCCAGGCTGACATCCGGCGCGCCCTAGCGTTTGTTGGCCGCAGCGCCACCGCCAGCGTTGCCGCCGTTGCGGAAGGTTTTGAAGAACTCGGAACCCGCCGGGTCGAGCACCATCACATCGCTCTTGTTCGCAAAGCTGGCTTTGTAGGCGTCCAGGCTGCGGTAAAACTGGGCGAATTGGGCGTCGCGGCCAAACGCTTCTGCATAAATGCGGGATGCCTCGGCATCGCCCTCACCCTTGATTTTTTGTGCGTCCCGGTACGCATTGGCGATGGTGACCTCGCGCTGGCGATCTGCATCTGCGCGGATTTTTTCGCCCTCGGCGGCGCCGGTGGATCGCAACTCATTGGCAACACGTTTGCGCTCGGCTTCCATGCGGCGGTAGACCGATTCGGTGATCGCCTCGACATAGTCGACACGCGTGATACGCACATCTACGACGTCAACGCCCCAAGGCTTTTCGCCTCGCACTTTTTCCAGTACTTCGGCCTTGACCGCCGCCATCAGCGCTTCGCGCTTGAGTGACAGCAACTCCTTCACGGTGCGCTTGTTGATTTCTTCCTGGAAGGCATTGCGCACGACCCGGTTGAGCTGGTTGGCGCCGGCGCCCTCGTTCAAACCCACATTGCGGATATAGGGCGCGGGATCCGAAATGCGCCAGCGCACATACCAGTCAATCACCACGCGCTGCTTCTCTGCCGTGAGCATAGGCTCGGAGTCGGTGCTGTCCAGGGTCAGCAAACGCTTGTCGATGTAGCTGACGTTTTGAAACGGTGGCGGAAGCTTGATGTTGAGCCCGGGCTCCGTGATCACGCTCTTGATCTCACCCAAAGCGTAGACCACGCCAAACTGTCGCTGGTCGACCACAAACAACATGGAGCTGCCGATGCCGAAAACCAGCAAAATCGACGCGACGATAAATCCAATACGGTTCATTCCATGCTCTCCTAGCGGGTATCGCGGTCGCGGTTGCGCGAGGTGTCGCGGCTGCGGGTATCCAGCCCGGTCGACGGAGTAACCGCTGGCGTGGCTGGAAGCGGCGCAACGGCAGCCGGCGCGGGGCTCAGCGTATCCAAGCCATTCATTTGCAGAATTTTGTCCAAAGGCAAATTCAGGAGGGTTGCGCCCTGGCGCGACTCCACCAAAACCTTGGTGACGTTGCTGTAAATCTGCTGCATGGCATCGAGGTACATCCGGTCGCGGGTTACCTGCGGGGCCTTTTGGTACTCGTTGTAAACCGATTTGAAGCGCTGCGCATCACCCTGCGCCTGAGCCACGATGCGGGACTTATAGGCGTCTGCCTCTTCCTTCAGCCGCGAAGCTGAACCCACCGCACGGGGAATCACGTCGTTCGCGTAGGCCTGCGCCTCATTTTTGGCGCGTTCACGCTCCTGGCCGGCTTTCAATACATCGTCAAATGACGACTGAACCTGCTCAGGCGGGCGGACCCCACCCTGCTGCAGGTTGATACCGACCACCTCAATTCCCACCTTGTAACGATCCAGAATTTCCTGCATCAATGCCCGCACACGCGGCGCAATCTGATCGCGCTCTTCGGACAGGGCAGCGTCCATTTTCATTTTGCCAATCACTTCGCGCACCGCCGTTTCCGCTGCTTGAACCACCGCTTCGCTGGGGTTCTTACTCTCAAACAAATAGGCGCGCGCGTCGCTCAAGCGGTATTGGACCGCGAACTTGATGTCCACAATGTTTTCGTCAGCCGTCAGCATCGCCGACTCCCGCAATCCGGTTGCCTTGAGAACATTGTCGCGCCCGATGTCCACCGAGCGGATTTGCGTGACGGAAATGGTCTCATGGCGCTGAATGGGATAGGGAAGGCGCCAATTGAAACCGGCGCCCACCGTGGTCTTGTAGCCCCCAAATTGGGTGATCACCGCCTGCTGACCCTCCTGCACAATAAAAAAGCCCGTACCCAACCAGATGACCGCCACGATCGCGACGATCACACCGGCACCCAGACCTGCGTTTTTCATATCGGGCGGCCCCATGGAGCCGCCATTGCGCGGGCCCTGCGGCCCGCGGGGGCCACCACCGAAAAAGCCATTGATTTTGTGAATGAAATCACGCCACACTTCTTCGAGATCCGGCGGCGCATTGCTGGCTGAAGGACGCGGCGCACTGGCGCGCGGCTCTTGCGGCGCTGCAGGTGTTTCATCCGCTTTGGTGTCTTTGGTGTCTTTCGTGCCGTCGGGGTCGGACCGGCCCCAACGGCTGTCGTTGAGATTCCATACCGGTCGCACCCAGCGCGAAATCGCAGCCTGGACAGTGGAAAACATGGCAAAACGCATACGTCAGCTTTCTAACGGGAATGGGGGGGATGTTAAGCGCTCAGCGGCAAGAGCGTTTGCACGTCCGGGTCCGGGTCAAGGGCGGCGGCCGGCGGTAGTACGCCATGCGTGTTGGCGGCTTGCGACAGGCAGTCGCGCAGGCCCTGTAACCCGGTCATCGCACGCGCACTGATAAAAACCCGCGGACACTGTTGTCCATCGATTTCATAGCTATCGACCATCCGCACCGGTTGGGCATCGGAAGCCAGAGCGTCAATCTTGTTGAACACCAGTATTTGCGGCACCTGAGCAGCTCCGATTTCGCGCAACACAGATTGAACCTGCGCGATCTGCTCGGGGAAATGGGGGTTGGCGGCGTCCACGACATGGAGCAGCAGGTCTGCGTCAACCGCCTCTTGCAAAGTGGCCTTGAAGGCGTCGACCAAACCGTGCGGCAAATCACGGATGAACCCCACGGTGTCCGACAAGGACACCGAGCGCCCGACGTCACCTAAGTACATCTGCCGGGTTGTCGTATCCAGCGTAGCAAAAAGTTGATCTGCAGCGTAAGTATGCGCCTTCACCAAGGAATTGAACAAAGTCGATTTCCCCGCGTTGGTGTAGCCGATCAGGGAGATGTTGAAGGCCCCGTTGCGCTCTCTTTGCCGCCGCTGGGTACTGCGCTGGCGCTGCAGTTTGCGGAGCTGCTCTTTGGTGCGGACGATGCTGGCCGTGATCATGCGCCGGTCCAACTCGATCTGGGTTTCACCCGGGCCGCCGCGCGCGCCGATGCCGCCGCGTTGGCGCTCCAAGTGCGACCAGCGCCGAACCAGGCGGGTACTCAGGTACTGCAGGCGGGCCAACTCCACTTGCAACTTACCCTCGTGGCTTTTGGCTCTTTGGGCAAAAATTTCCAAAATCAAAAATGTGCGGTCAGTCACCGGCAATTCCAACAAGCGCTCCAGGTTGCGTTGTTGGCCCGGACTGATTGCCTGGTCAAAGAGAACCTCGCCGGCACCCATTTGGGCCGCTAACTCTTTGATTTCCTGGGCTTTTCCGCTTCCGACAAACAGAGCCGCGTCGGGAGCACGGCGCTTGCATGTGATACGCCCGACCGGCTCCAGGCCCGCTGTTTGTGCCAGCAAGCCCAGCTCCTCGAGCGTGCGGTCGAAATGCGGATACCCGAAGTCCACGCCGACTAAAACGGCCCGCGCGTCAGGATTGTTGGATTTTTCTTTCAACGCAAATCTGGGCTTTGCCCATACGCGCGGTGGCTGTCTAGACGGTGCGCCCGGTTTGGTTTACGCGTCATCACCGGTCGGTGGCGTGAAGTTCACGGCGCGGCCGGGAACAATCGTGGAAATCGCGTGTTTGTAGACCATTTGCGTAACGGTGTTACGCAGGAGAACCACATATTGGTCAAAGGATTCGATCTGTCCCTGCAGCTTGATTCCATTCACCAGATAAATTGCAACCGGTACATGCTCTTTACGCAGGGCATTGAGGAAGGGATCTTGCAGAAGTTGGCCTTTGTTGGTCACGATATGTTCCGTGTTGAGTGAATTAAACAAGGATTAACGATAGCATACGCCACCCGAGCGGCTGCTTCATATCCCTACGAAGGCAGGCACTAAGGCACACCTTTGTGCTAACTTGATTCGGCAAAAGGATTTGCCGATGACTTCATCTGAATCCGTAGCGGCGTGCCGGTGAGCTTGAAGGCCTTGCGAAAGCGGGCCTCCAAAAAGCGCTTGTAGGTCTCGGTCACGTGCTCCAAGGAGTTCCCGTGAACCACAATGATGGGCGGGTTCATGCCGCCCTGGTGGGCGTATCGCAGCTTAGGCCGGTATGCCCCGTTCTTTTTAGGCGTCTGAAACTGCACCGCCTCCAACAAAAGCCGTGTCAGGACGGGCGTGGGCATCTTGCAGTTGGCTGAACGGTGAGCCTGGGCGATGGAGTCCCAGACCGGACCCAAACCTTGACGTTTTTGTGCCGAAATATAGTGAACGTCGGCAAATTTGAGGAAAACGAGCCGCGTCTCCAGCGAGCGTTTGACCAGCTCACGCTGGTAGGTATCGACTGCGTCCCATTTGTTGACGGCCACGACCACCGCGCAACCGGATTCCAAAATGTAGCCCGCGATATGCGCATCCTGGTCCGTCACGCCCTGCTGCGCGTCAATCAGCAGCAAAACCACGTTTGCCGAAGCAATGGCCTGCAGGGTCTTGACGACAGAAAATTTTTCCACGGCCTCAAAAACCTGCCCGCGCCGGCGCAAGCCAGCGGTATCGATCAGATCAAACCGCTGCCCGCCGCGCTCAAATGGCACGGTGATCGCGTCACGCGTGGTTCCCGGCAGGTCAAATGCCACCAAGCGCTCTTCCCCGAGCCAGGTGTTGATCAGTGTGGACTTACCCACATTGGGTCGACCTGCCACCGCCAGCCGGATAGCACCATCTTCCGGCGCCACCTCGGCCTCTTCTTCGGGATCGATGCCAAACGACGCGAAAACCATGTCCAACAGCGAGCGCATGCCCTGCCCGTGCGCCGCAGAAATCGGCAGCACCTCACCCAAGCCTAGCTCAAAGAACTCGCCGAGTTGCAACCCCTGGGTCATCCCCTCGGCCTTGTTCGCCGCGAGCACACAGGTCTTGCCCAAACGGCGAAGGTACTTGGCGATCTCATGGTCCTGCACCGACAGGCCATTGCGGGCGTCGACCACAAAAACTACAGCATCCGCCTCGGCCACGGCCTGGCGGGTTTGCTTTGCCATTTCTTTGTAGATGCCGCTGACGGCATCAGGCTCGAAGCCGCCCGTATCCACCACAATGAATTCGCGCTTACCGTGCGTGGCGTTGCCGTAATGGCGGTCACGGGTCAGGCCTGCCAGGTCTGCGACGATGGCGTCCCGCGACTTGGTCAGGCGGTTGAACAAGGTCGACTTGCCCACGTTGGCACGGCCAACCAAAGCAATCACAGGCTTCATCGACAACAGCCCTCTAATCAGACGCGTAGGCGTACAGCCCGCCGCGCTGGGTGACAACCACCAGATGCTTACCGGCCACCACCGGCCCCAGCGCTACCGCAGAGTCATCGGTCCCGAGGCGGTTCACGAGCGCTCCATCCCGGGCGTCCAAAAAGTGCAGAAAGCCGGCGCTGTCACCAAAAACCATGCTGCGATCCCACACAACGGGTGTGCTCAGGCCACGAAACCGGAAGTTCTCGCTGCTCCACACCACGTCACCCGAAGCCCGCTGCCAGGCGCGCAAACGTCCATCGGCTTCAGTTCCCACCAGAAGGTTGGCGTCGCCTGCAACCCCTGCAAAGCCGTTTGCAGTGCGGGTCCACAACAGCCGCCCGCTATTGCCGTCCACGCAGCCCACGGCCGATTGGAATGCCCGCATGCACACCACTGCACCCCGGCGACTGGTGCCCGCGACGATGTCGGCCAGCCGCTCAACTTCATTGGTTCCCCGCACATTGGCCAAGGCCGCATCCCACCGGGTGCTCCCGTTTTGGGGATTCAGCCCCACGACCCGGCCACCCAATCCCACCACCAAGGTGTCGCCCACCGCCGTAAGCAAACCAGCCCGGGCCAGGATCAGAGGCTCCCCGGTTCGCTGTTGCTGCCAGAGCCGCTGGCCGGTGGCCGCGTCAAATGCGCTGATCATGCGGTCGCCACCCAAAACAAAAACACGCCCGCCCGCAACCAGCGGCGCGGTCAAAACCAAAGCCTGGGTATTGGCGCGCCAGAGTTCTTTACCCTGCTCCAACACGACGAGCGCGTTACCCTGGGTGACGACCGCCATCCGCGCGGCGTCGCCTCCCAAGCCGGAAGTGATGGCAGCACCCACGTCAACGCGCCAGTTTTCGCCACCGGAGGCGGCATTCCAGGAAACTATGCGTCCGGCTTTGGTCAGGACCAAGACGTCCGAACCATCGACTTTGATATCGAGGGGCTCCTCGCCGAGTGCCTTCGGGTTACTCCACAACGCGCGAACCGGCAAGCTTGCAGGGTTCGACGCGAGCGCGGCGGGGCTGGGCTTCTCCGGGCCGGCGCACCCCGCCAGAAGAACCGCCGCCAGGGCTGACAGCAACCAAGGACGCTGGAGTCTGCGCCAGATATCCAAGTGGGGCATCAACCCGCTCCAGCGGGGGCAGGAGGTTCTACGCCCAGGGCATTGAGCTTGATCTTGATCAGCCGGCGGTATTCGGAGTCCGCATCCATCGCGGAGAACGCTTGGAGGTAGGCCGCTTTCGCCTCCGCCGGCTTGTGTTGCAGCACATAAATATCGCCCAAACGGTCTTGCGCCAACCCGACGAACGCGTCAGCCCGCACAGATGCCAACACCTTCTGCGCCTGCTCGTACTGCTGCACCTCGACCATCAAGGCCGCCAGCCGCAGCGCGGCGACGGCGCGGTAACCATCATCGGAGGCGTTATCAGCCACCCACTTCAAAGCTGCGGTCGCCGTGGCCGCAGCATCATCCTTGCCGCTATCGATGGCCAACTTGGCCACCAGCAATCCGGCCTGGGGCGCATAGCTGGTGGAGGCATAGCGCTGCTTCATGTCATCAAAAGCCCGCTGCGCGAGGACCAGGTCCGAAGCGCCCGCCGCGCGTTCCACTTCATCGAACATGGCCGAGGCCTGCGCCGCTTGGCGGGCCTGCCAATAGCGGTAGCCGTTCCAACCGGCCAGCGCCAGCACAACCAGCAGCAGAACTGCACTGATCGCGTTACCAAAACGGCTCCAAAAGTGCTTGAGCGCATCAAGCTGGTCTTGTTCTTCGAGGTTGAGATTGGTTGCCATGGATGCCTAACAGTTAAGCGCGGGATTGTAGGCTGTGCGCCCACTGGGCAACGCCATCCAAGGGCTGGCGGACCTGCGCCACGGACGCGTCACGCAAGGCCTTGACGGTAACCACGCCCTCGGCCATCTCGTCGGAGCCAAAAATCAGCGCGTAGCGTGCGCCCGATGCATCGGCGCGTTTGAACTGCGATTTGATACCAGGCAGCGCGCCATCCGCAACGGCCTGCATTTGCACGGAGAGACCGCACTGGCGCAATTGCTGCAAACACTGGTGCACACGGGGAAAATAAGCCGCATCGGTCACCAAGGCATACACATCCAGTGGCGCAGTGACCAAGGCCTGGTCCCCTATCAATTCGAGAACCCGCTCTATTCCCATGGCCCAGCCCACAGCGGGCGCCGGCTTTCCGCCAATCTGCTCCATCAGGTAGTCGTACCGACCGCCTGCGCAAATTGTCCCCTGCGCACCCAAGCGCGTGGTGACGAACTCGAAAACCGTCAGGTTGTAGTAGTCCAAGCCCCGTACCAAGCGGTGATTCACCGTATGGGCGACGCCGTTGGCGTCCAGAATCTCCAACACCGCTGCCAGGTGGGCTTTGGACGCCTCACCCAAAAATTCCACCAGCTTGGGCGCAGCGCCTATCACCTCTTGCATCGCCGGGTTCTTGCTATCCAGCAGCCGCAGCGGGTTGAGATGCAAACGGCGCTGGGCCTCCGGGTCCAGCACGTCCCGGTGCGCCTCAAAGTGCGCAATCAAGGCGCTGCGGTGGGCATTGCGCTCGTGGGGCTGGCCCAAGCTGTTGATTTGCAATTCGATGTCGGTGATTCCCAGGCGCTGGCACAAAGCGTGGGCCATGAGGATGACCTCAGCGTCCAACTCCGGACCGCCGAAACCCAGTGCCTCGGCGCCGATCTGATGAAACTGGCGGTACCGCCCGCGTTGGGGCCGCTCGTGGCGGAACATCGGTCCCATGTAATACAGGCGCTTACCACCGCCGTAAAGCAAAGAATGCTCAACCGCAGCGCGGACAACCCCGGCGGTATTTTCCGGACGCATGGTCAGCTTGTCGCCGTTGAGCTTGTCTTCAAAGGAGTACATCTCTTTTTCGACAATGTCGGTGACTTCGCCCAGGCCACGGACAAATAAGGCCGTGTGCTCGACGATAGGCGTGCGGATGTTCTCGTAGGCGTAGGCGCGCATCAAGCGGCGCACCGTGTCCTCCAGGGCTTCCCAGCGCGCCGAATCCGGCGGCAGGATATCGTTCATGCCTTTGATAGCAGAGAGCTTCTCTGCCTTCGGTTGGGTCGCAGGATTAGTCATGCAGTGCCGTGTTGGATGTCCGGGCCTCGCCCTGCGGGCCAAAGCGGTTTTGAATGTAGTTTTCGACAACGGCCTGGAACTCGGAGGCAATCGCGTTACCGCGCAGAGTCATACGCTTCTCGCCATCGATGAACACGGGAGCGGCTGGCGCCTCACCGGTTCCGGGCAGGCTGATGCCAATGTCCGCGTGCTTGCTTTCGCCGGGGCCGTTGACGATGCAGCCCATCACAGCAACCTTGAGCGACTCCACGCCGGGGTAGGTCTTGCGCCACACCGGCATTTGTTCCCGTAAAAAATGGTCAATTTGCTGGGTCAGTTCCTGGAAGGTGGTGCTGGTCGTCCGACCGCAGCCCGGGCAGGCTGTCACGCTGGGAACAAAGCTGCGCAAGCCCAGCGACTGCAGTATTTCGGATGCCACCACCACTTCCTGTGTCCGTGCCTCATTGGGCGCCGGGGTCAGTGACACCCGGATGGTGTCGCCAATGCCTTCCTGCAACAGCACCGCTAATGCAGCGGTGGAGGCCACCGTGCCCTTGGTACCCATTCCCGCTTCGGTCAGGCCCAGATGCAAGGGGTAGTTCGACCGTTTGGCCAGCTCCCGGTAGACGGCAATCAAGTCCTGCACCGCACTCATCTTGCAGGACAAAATAATCTGGCTAGCGGCCATACCCAGCGATTCCGCCAATTGCGCCGAGCCAATCGCCGAATTCAGCAGCGCCTCGTACATCACTTGTTTGGCATCCCATGGAACCGCACGCTGGCTGTTCTCATCCATCAAACGGGCTAACAACTCCTGATCCAAGCTGCCCCAATTGACACCGATACGGATGGCCTTGTCCCAGCGCATGGCGATTTCGACCATCTGGGAAAACTGGCGGTCGTGCTTGTCACCTTTGCCGACATTGCCGGGATTGATCCGGTACTTGGAAAGCGCCTGGGCGCAATCGGGGTGATCCGTCAGGAGTCGGTGACCGTTGTAGTGGAAATCACCCACCAGCGGCACATCGATACCCATGCGGTCCAACTGCTCGCGGATATACGGCACGGCCTGCGCAGCCTCCGGGGTGTTGACGGTGATGCGCACCATCTCCGAACCGGCGTTAGCAAGTTCCTTGACCTGGATGGCGGTCCCGACCGCATCCACCGTATCCGTATTGGTCATGGACTGGATACGAACCGGTGCGCCACCGCCCACCGTCACCACCCGGTCACCCCAGACAACGCGCGCCTGAAGCGAAGAACGCACCAATGGCGCCGAAAAAGCGGTAGCACCTGGAGTCACTGCCACATGTGTGTCCATTACTTCACCTCGAAACGCGCAACATTGCCTTGCGCAATTGACTTGATATCAAACACTTTTCCGCGAACCCAGACCTCGGTGGCGTCGGCATTTCCTATCACGACGGAAAGCGGCAGATGACCGCCAACGCCCGTCTGCTCCCCATCGGCTAAAACACGCCGCATAACGACGGCGCCTTTACCGTCTGCGATCTCGAGCCATGTTTTTCCATGGGATTTGAAACGGATCACGTCGCCAAGGGGCACCAGCAGAGGCGGTGGTGCGTCACTGGCCGGGTTGCTTGCCGCAGCACTTGGCGCAGCAATCGGCGCCGCAATTGGCGGAACGGGAACAACAACCGGCTCCGCCTCGACCGGTAACGGGGCGCTGACCACATTTTGCTCGGGAGCCGACGCAACGGTACCTTTCGCAACCCAGGGCTGCAAGGCCGACAAGGCCTCCGATTCCACCGCGCTGCGCATGCTCCAAGACGACAGGGCGGGCCAAAAGTACAGCAGTCCGGCCCCCAGAACAAGGGCCAGCGTCCACCGGATGTAAGGCCGGGCGACGACTTCCAGCAGGCGGTGGGGACTGTCCGCACCAGTCATCTCAAAGGGCATCGGCGCAATCGCGCCCTCTTGCTTCAAGGGCTTGGTCGGCGCGGCTGGCAGCAAAGCCAAAATTGCCTGGGCGTCGGCCTGCAGCACGCGGCATATTCCAACCACCATGCCGCGCACAAACACCGGCTCTGGCAATGCGTCGAGGCGCCCTGCCTCCAGCGCCTCCAACTTGCGCACCGGCACTTTGACAACGGCCGCCAGGGCATCCAAGCTAAAACCCGCCGCTTCGCGGGAAGCGCGCAGCAAAGCGCCCGCGCGCTCGGCGGCGGAGGTCTGCGGGATCGGCGATTCAGCATCGGCCACGCGCAGCAAGTGGGTTTGCTCGGCGTCACTCATCGAAAGCCTTCCGCTCAAACCATTGAGCCTGCTGCGACTTGGGGAACTGGGTGCGGAGCTGGGAGCCAAGTTGCGCCATGGCAGGCGCGTCGCCCAGCCGATGCTCCGCTTTAATGGCCAGCCACAGGGATTCGGCTGTGCGAACGCCAGCCGCATGGATACGTCCGGTATAGAACTGCACGCGGGTCCAATCCCCCGCTTCAGCCATGCTCACTGCCAGGTTGTAGGCCACGGTCGGGTTGGCGGGGTCTAACTCGTAGGCGCGCAAGAAACTGCTGCGGCCGTCGGCCAAAGCGCCAGCCTTACGTTGGCACAGGCCCAGCGTAGTCCAAGTTTTGACTTTGTCTGAATATGCCGGCAAGACCAAGGCGGCGGCAAACATTTTCTCGGCTTCGGACAAGCGCCCTTGCTGGCACAGAAACACCCCGTAATTGTGCTGAATGGGCGCAGCCTGGGGCTTGATCGCCAAGGCCCGCTTGAAGCTGTCCTCCGCGAAATCCGCCTCACCCATGCGGGTGTAAATCAAACCCCGCAAGCTGTAGGCGTCGGCAGAATTTGGATTGATGGCGATTGACTGTTTCACTTCGTCCAATGCCACCAAATTTTGACCGTTGGCAAAGTATCCGGAGGCCAGCTCCAGGCGCAACAGCGCCCGTTTTTGTTCGCCAGACATATCCGACTCAGTCGGGATATCGGCCCCTGCCGTACGGCCCGCTCCCCCCGCGCAGCCTCCGAGCAACAAGCCCAGCATGACCAACAGGCCGACCCACGCCCAAGGCCGCTGCAGCGTCACAGCGCGGCACCCGCCAGCGCAGCCGCGCCGCGCACCAGCTTGACCGGACGCTGGGTGGACATCCGCTCCTGCACGCTTGTACGGTCCATCACATCGCCTGCAAGTTGCCCGCACGCCGCATCAATATCCTGACCCCGGGTTTTGCGGATCGTCGTCGTGAGGCCCGCGTCGGTGAGCACCTGCGCAAAGGCCTGAACGCGTTGGGGCGGCGAGCACAGAAGCCCCGAAGCCGGGAAAGGATTGAACGGAATCAGGTTCATCTTGCACCAACTTTTGCCATCGCCATAGCGCGCCAGCCCATCGACAAGCTGCCGCGCTTGTTCCACGCTGTCGTTAACACCGTCGAGCATGCAGTATTCGAAAGTGATGAAATCTCTGGGCGCGTGCGCCAAGTAGCGCTCGCAGGCGCTCAGCAATTCGGCCAGCGGGTATTTGAGGTTGAGCGGAACCAACTGGCTGCGCAAATGGTCATCGGGCGCATGCAACGACACGGCCAACGCGACCGGGCAGTCCGCAGCCAAGCGGTCAATCATGGGCACCACACCGGACGTGGAGACCGTTACCCGGCGGCGCGACAGGCCGTAGCCGTGGTCGCTCAGCATCACCCGCAGGGCAGGGACCAGGGCTGCATAATTTTGCAGAGGCTCCCCCATACCCATCATCACCACATTAGAAATGACCCGGGTGGATCGCCCGAGGTGTTTGCGCAGGAAATGCTCGGCAAACCAGAGCTGGGACACAATTTCTGCGGTGCTGAGGTTGCGGCTGAAACCTTGGTGGCCTGTTGAGCAGAAGCGGCAGCCGACGGCACATCCCGCCTGCGACGAGATACACAAGGTACCGCGATCCGTTTCAGGAATAAAAACCGCCTCGACAGCGTCGCCGCCACCGACGTCAAAAAGCCACTTGATCGTGCCGTCTACCGACGCGTGCTGAGACAGCACGGCCGGCGCCGATACACGGGCCGCGACAGCCAACTTATCACGCAGCGATTTGGCGAGATCTGTCATCGCCGAGAAGTCCGCTTCGCCGCGCTGGTGAATCCAACGGAAGAGCTGGGTCGCGCGGAAGGGCTTTTCGCCCAAACCCGCACAAAAAGCGGCCAAGCTCTCGATGTCAAAGTCGAGCAGGTTGGCCCTCATGCTGCCTTTCAGCCGGAAAAAACGTTCATGCCGGCAAAAAAGAATGCGATTTCCGCAGCCGCCGTATCCGGGCCGTCGGAGCCATGGACCGCATTGGCGTCAATGCTGTCGGCAAAATCCGCGCGGATCGTTCCAGGAGCCGCCTTCTTGGGGTCGGTAGCACCCATCAGCTCACGGTTCTTCAGAATCGCGTTTTCGCCTTGCAACACTTGAATCATGACGGGGCCGGAGATCATGAAGGCCACCAGGTCCTTGAAAAACGGACGGTCTTTGTGCACACCGTAGAACGCCTCGGCTTCGGTGCGCGACAGGTGTGCCATGCGGGATGCGACCACTTTCAATCCAGCGCCCTCAAAACGGGCATAAATCTGACCGATCACATTTTTGGCAACCGCGTCAGGTTTGATGATGGAGAGCGTCTTTTCAATAGTCATAAGTCATTGTTCTTCAAGAGTTATTTTCCCGCAGCAGGCCGCCGCGAAACTTGGGCATTTTAGCATTCGAGCCCTAGCGGCCAAATCCACCAGAGGGGCCGTTTTTCCTCGAAGAACCACGGCCGGTTCGGCCCTTGCGGGCTTCCTGCTGCCGTTGGCGGCTCAGGCTGTCGGTCCCGATGTAGCCTAAGGAGGTACGCATCGGGTCTGGCTGAGCCGGGGCTTTGGGGCCACGGGCCGGCGGGCGACCGGTTGCGGCACCGCCTTCGGGGCGCGGATCACGTCCACGGACACGGTCCTTATCGCGCCGCGCCCGGGAAACCAATGGGCCGCGTAAACCGCCTTTGCGCGCCGCACCATCCTGGGTGCCTGGCGCACGAGCCGCCTGCCCCCCCTGAGCGGGGCGACCACCGGCCGCTTGCGCCAGGGCGCCGATATCAGCCTGGTCCAACTCCATCCACTCGCCCCGCTTGAGTCCGCGCGGCAAAACCATGGCGCCGTAACGGATACGGATCAGGCGGCTCACCGCGTGGCCCACGGCCTCCACCATGCGGCGAACCTCCCGGTTACGGCCCTCAGTAATGGTGACGCGGTACCAGCAATTGGAGCCCTCGCCGCCGCCGTCTTCAATCGTCCCGAACTGCGCCATACCGTCGTCCAACATGACACCCGACAGCAAGGTTTGCTTTTCATCGGCGCTCAGGGCACCTAGCACCCGGACTGCGTATTCGCGCTCCAGGCCGAATCGGGGGTGCATCAATTTGTTCGCCAGATCACCGGAACTGGTGAACAGCAACAGGCCTTCCGTATTCAGATCCAGACGCCCTACGGACTGCCACTTGCCCTGCGGCAGTTTCGGCAGGCGGCGGAAAACCGTGGGGCGGTTTTGCGGATCGTCATGGGTGACGACTTCGCCCGCGGGCTTGTGGTAGGCGATCACACGGGCCGCCGGCGGGTCAATGCGGAAGCGAATCGGCTTGCCGTTGACCTTGATGGTGTCCCCGAACTGGATCCGCTGCCCGATGTGCGCGGGCTCGTTGTTGACGGAAATCCGTCCCTCCAGAATGAGCTGCTCCATTTCCAGGCGCGAACCCATGCCCGACTGCGCCAACACCTTGTGCAGCTTGGGCGTCTCCACCTGGGGCGCCAGAACGCGCTTGGCAAAAGGTTCGTCCGCGGGGCCCGCCTCGTCCGCGTCGAACTGCCCTGAAATAATGTCCAGGAAAGGGTTCGGGTGGGCCTCCTGAGGCACCGCCAGATCGGCCGAACGCGCATCCTGAACGGGTGGTTCCGCCCCTGCAGCTTCTGGCAAAGCAAGGGGCTCCGGGTGGGATTCCGGGGTGATATCGGAGTTATTCATACGGGGGAGTCATTCGCAGGCAAAACCTCGGGATCTGATGGCGCGGCGGGCGCGTCGGCAAACGGCAACTCGGCGCTGGCGGCATCCTCAGAGCCCAGTAACTGGCCCAAGGCTTCGCTTTCATGGCCCGGGGCACTCAGCGCGGGAAGGTCTTTCAACGATGCCAATCCGAGATCATCCAAAAATTGCCGCGTCGTAGCCAGCAAGGCCGGGCGGCCAACGGATTCGCGGTGACCCACGGTTTCGACCCAGCCACGATCTTCCAGCTGGCGCAGCAACTGGGAATTGATGGTCACCCCGCGGATGTCCTCAATGTCGCCCCGGGTCACAGGCTGGCGGTAGGCGATGATGGCCAAAGTCTCCAGGACTGCGCGGCTGTAACGCGGCGGTTTTTCGGGGTGTAGTTTTTCAAGGTAGCGCGCCAAGTCGGGATGGCTTTGAAAACGCCAGCCGCTGGCGACCTCGGTGAGCTGCAGGCCGCGCTCGGCCCAGTCATTGCGAATGGCGTCCAGCAAGTCCCGAAGCTGCTCATCCTCCAGAGCCTCGTCAAACAAGGTGCGCAGATCACGCATCTGCATGGGCTGATCCGCGCACAGCAGTGCCGCCTCCAGTACCCGCTTGGCATCGAGCATAGATTTCCTTCATGACATTGGTCCGTGGCCCACGCTCCAATGGGTGTACGTCTGTGGGGGAGCTAGCGGGCACGCTGCACCTCAGGCTCAATCCGTGTGCGCATATATCGCGCCACGTGAGCGCCGGGTTGCGTGCCGTTGGCCGTCAACCCGGAGGTGTCAACTCAGTATATCCCAGCCCCTCGGCGTGCATCAGTCGCTCCAATGCAGCCGGGGGACGCGCCTCAAAACGCAGCGGTTGGCCCGTCATCGGGTGCGCAAAGCCCAATCGAAACGCATGCAGCGCCTGCCCCGCCAGGCCGGGCGTGGGCTTGCCGCCATAGACAAGGTCTCCGAGCAAAGGGTGGCCAAGTTCCGCCATATGCACCCGGATCTGGTGGGTCCGCCCGGTGTGCAACACACAGCGCACCAGGCACAACGCCACTTGATTGGCCAACAGATAGATGTCGGTCGCCGCAGCCTTGCCAGACTGCCGGGCCAAGTCGACGACGGCCATGCGCAGGCGGTTACGCGGGTCCCGGCCAATCGCGCTCGTCGCATGCCACAGCGGGCCGTGGCCCCAGTGCCCGTGCGCAATCGCCAGGTACTCGCGCCCGACTTCGCGCGCGGCGATGGCGGCAACCAGCGCATCCATTGCCGCACGGGTTCGCGCGACCACCATCAGCCCGCTGGTGTCCTTGTCCAACCGGTGCACGATGCCGGCGCGGGGCACATCCATGAGATCACTGTCCAAGGCCAGCAAGCCATTGAGCAGCGTGCCACTCCAATTCCCCGGCGCCGGATGCACCACCAAACCGGCGGGCTTGTTGATAACCAGCACATCGGCGTCGCGGTACACCACATCGAGCGCCATAGCCTGCGGCTTGAAAGCCGTGCTTTGCGGTGTTGGTTGCAGGCTGATGTGCATCCGGTCACCGCAGCGCACCGTGGCCGATTGCTTGGCGGCAAGGCGCTCGTTCACGGACACATATCCGGCCTCAATCAACTGCTGCAAATAGCTGCGTGAAAACTCTGGGACCACCTCCGCCAGAGCCTTGTCCAAGCGCATGCCGTGCTGGCCAAGGCCGAGAACCACCTGGCGCAGCTCGATTGCCTCACCGTGGATATCCGTCTCATCGAGCCCGCTTTCCAGGGGGTCGGTGGCTATACTGTTCGGCTTATCTTCCAAGGAATGTTCCATGATGCTGTGCGGCAAATTATCGGCGCTGTGGGGTGATGCGGGCCGGGTCGGCATGCTGAAGTCGCTGGCGCTGGTCATGCTCGTGTCGGTCATGGGTGCCTGCTCCACGGCGGTGGTCGACAAAACGCTGGGCATGACACCGGCCCAGTTGTACGCCGAAGCCAAGGACGAGATGTCCAACCAGCAGATCGAAAAGGCCATCGTCCTGTACGAAAAACTGGAGGCCCGCGCGGCCGGCACGCCACTGGCCCTGCAGGCGCAGTTGGACAAAGCCTACGCCTACTATCTTTCCCATGAGCCCGTGATGGCGCTGGCCACCATTGACCGCTTTATCCGCATGAACCCCGCCAGCCCGGCGATGGATTACGCGTACTACCTCAAGGGCGTCGTCACCTTCAACAATGATCTGGGCATGTTCGGACGCTACACCGGGCAGGACTTGGCCGAACGGGACCAAAAAGCCGCCCGCGAGTCGTTTGATGCATTCAAGGAACTGGTGACGCGGTTTCCACAATCCCGCTACGCCGAAGATGCGCGTCAGCGCATGGGCTTCACGGTTTCAGCACTGGCGAAGTACGACGTGGTCGTCGCCAAATACTATTTCCGCCGCGGGGCCTATCTGGCGGCCATCAACCGCGCTCAGAACGCGGTCTCCGAGTACCGCAATGTCCCTGCCGTCGAAGACGCCCTGTTCTTGATTTACAAGGCCTACGATGTGATGGGGCTGCCCGCCATGCGCGACGACGCGCGCCGGATTCTGGCGGCCAGTTTCCCGGATTCCCAGTACCTGGGCCCGGCGGGCGAAGGCGACGACTGGCTGAAACGCTAGTTTTCTGGCGGCGGCGCTGCGGGCGCTGCCAAGTCGAGCAGCGCAGCCTGCCATTCACTGGCATCCCGTAAGCGGCGCATCGGCGGCAGCGCCTGTATCAACTTTTTTCCGTAAGCCCGCGCTTGCAAGCGGGTATCACATACCACCAGAATTCCGCGGTCGCTCTCCCCCCGGATCAAACGGCCCGCGCCCTGTTTGAGCACCATCGCTGCGTGCGGCAGGTGAATGTCCTGGAAGGCGTTTCCACCCTCCCGCGTGCAGGCATCCGTCTGAGCCCGCACCAAGGGATCATCGGGCGGGGCGAATGGCAACTTGTCGATCACCAACAGCTGCAACACGTCGCCCGCCAGGTCGATGCCCTCCCAAAACGCGGCTGACGCCACCAGCACAGCCCCGCGCGCGGGCGACGCCGCATGGGCCGTAAAGCGCTCCAGCAGCTCGCGCTTGGACGCATCGCCCTGCGCCAGTATGTCCACACCTCCAGCCTCCTGCCGGGACATGAACACCTGCAAAGCCTTACGCACGGCCTGCACGGCGCGCAAGGTAGTCGTCAGCACCAGGGTTTTACCGCCTATGCGCAGGGCAGCTTCGGCCACCAGCGCCGCAACGGCGGCGCTGTGCCCGGGGTGTGCAGGCTCCGGAAATTCCTGCGGTACATACAGCGCCGCCTGCCTGGCGTAGTCAAACGGGCTTTCCACCCGCAGCGTGCGGGCACCCTCCAGACCACAGGGCTGCACAAACCAACGCAGATCGGCATCGGTACCCAATGTGGCCGACGTGAAAATCCAAGCCCTGCTGGCCTGTTCACCCAAGGCCACGTGCTGCCGTATCACCGCGCTGATGTTCAGGGGCGACGCGCAGATCCGCACCTGCTGGCCCAGCTCTACCCATTGCACCATTGCGTGCGGGCTTGTTCCCGCGAATGCCGACAATTGCTGATGCAACGTGTGGGCGCGCTGCGACAGCAATTGCATCGAGACGTCAGCGTCCGCCAACAGATCCAGACTGCGGCGTGCCTGCTCTAACGCAGCGGCCATGCGCGACAGCGCGGCAGTCCAGACGTCGACGTCGATGCCTTCAGGGGCACCGTCCACCCACGGCAGCCGCCGAGTGGTCGCCGACGAACCAAACAGCGCTGCCAAGGCCTGCATCGATTGCGAAACAGCGCTCGATAAACCGTGCCAATCCGCATAACCGCGCTGCGGTCCCTGCGCTTGGCGGAGCAAATCCGCCGCCAGACGCTTCCAGGCAGCCGTGCCGGTTTGCACCGCGAGAAACTGCAAACCGGTCGCATTGATCTGGTGCGCTTCGTCGAACACCACCACATTGGCGCTGGGAAGCAACTCGGCCACACCCGATTCACGGACCTGTAAATCGGCGAAAAACAGATGGTGGTTCACCACCACAACATCGGCAGCTAACGCCGTACGACGGGCCAAGTTGACGTGGCACTGCGCTGCGCGGGGGCACGATGCGCCGAGGCAGTTTTCACGGTTCGAGGTGATCACAGGCACAAGCGGGGATGCCTCGTCCAGCGCGGGCAACTCGGCCACGTCACCGCTGACGGTGCGCTGCGCCCACAGTCGCACGGACTGCATCAGACGCTGCTGTGCCTCGGAAAGGTTCGCCACCGTATCACCGCTTAAGGCTTCGTCCAGCCGCTGCAAACACAAATAGCTGCTGCGGCCCTTGAGCTGCGCCAAGCGGACCGGCGGGCCCAGACTGGCCGCCAGCCGGGGGATATCGCGCAAAAAGAGCTGGTCTTGTAATGCCTTGGTCGCCGTGGACACCAGCACCCGAGCGCCGCTGAGCAGGGCTGGCGCCAGGTAAGCGAAGGTTTTACCCACTCCCGTCCCTGCTTCGA
>CANFTU010000008.1 GCA_947450005.1 Comamonadaceae bacterium
CTTGGCCAAGCGGGCGTCCGTCATGACCCTGGCACCCTCCTGCCCAGCTTCTTGCCACACCTTTTCGCGCACCATCCGCTCCAAGGTGGCATAGCGGGCCTCGGGCGAATCCAGCAACTTTGGATCTGCATTCGGTGTTGCACTGCGGATGCGTTTGACCTCGTCCTGGTGCGCTGCATCCCACTCGGCCTGGCTGATACTGTGGCTGCCCACTTTGGCAACGGCATCGGCACTGGACTTGATACCCCGGTAGCCCTGAACCCCGCTGAATACGAATCCCAAAATGATCAAGCCATACAGCGGGATCATGATGAGCTTGGAATACTTGCGAATCGATTCAAACATGGGGAATAACTCCAGGAAAACAAAAAGGCGAAGCCGTGTTCGCCTTTCACATCAGATTGGCCAGCGCCTGAGGGGCACCTGCCGCCTCAGGCCGACGACAAGTCGACCGAAGGTAGCCGCAGATTGTACCGAGCGAGCCCAGTGGTCAGCGTTTGGTGGCGACCCCGGCACCGCGAACTTCGAGTCGAATCGAATGCAGAACCTCACCCTTGGCACCCACAATTTGCACCACATGGCGGCCGGGCCAAGGCAACCACTGCGCCTGCGCCCCTTTTGCGAGGGGCTGGCCGTCCATCAGCCAGCGGCTGACGATGCCGTCGGCCGCAAAACGCAAACGCTGTCGATCCGGTGGAATATCGGGGTCCAGCGCAATGATGCTGCCATCGGCCGGGCTGGTGATGCGCGCGGCCGTCCTGCCCGCGCGTTGATCCGCCAAGCCGCCATCACCCTCTTGCGACAAGGCGAATTGACCTTGCTCGGTCCCTTGGATGAACCATTCCATGTGGGGCGCCTCATTGGCCGCCACGGCGCTTGGCGCCAGCGGAAAACTCACCGCCTGCCGAACCAGTCCGGCGGGCACGGCCGGCGCGCGGCTGGGCGTTGCGCGGTGTAGATAGCGCATCACACTGGCCCATACCGGCGCTGCGCCGCTGGTCCCGCTGACATCCCACATGGGCGCGCCGCTGGCATTGCCAACCCACACGCCTACGGTATAGCGCTCAGAATAGCCAATCGCCCAGTTGTCACGCATGTCTTTGCTGGTGCCGGTCTTCACAGCACTCCAAAACCGGGTAGCCAGCACGCTATCGCTGCCAAAGGTGCGGGCACGGGCATTCCTGTCGGCCAGGATATCGCTGACGATAAAAGCTGCACGCGGATCGACCACGCAGGGGCCCCATGCACGGCGTCCACTCTCCGGGACAAAAGTGATTGGACTGAAGCACCCCCGGTTGGCCAGTGCGCGGTAGGCATTGGTGAGCTGCAAGAGCGACACGTCTGCGCTACCCAAAGCCAGGCTGTAGCCGTAGTAGTCGCCGGTTTCACGCAAGGACAGGCCCAAAGCAGTGAGCTGCTCATGAAACGCATCCGGCGACACCATCACCAGCGTACGCACCGCAGGCACATTCAGAGACGCACCCAGCGCGGTCCGCACGGAGACCCAACCTTTGAAGTGGTGGTCGTAATTTTGCGGGATGTACAAACCGCCCGATGTCTGGATTTGTGCGCCTGAGTCATCCAGCAACGACGCAGCCGTGATGCGCCGTTGCGCGATGGCCTGGGTATACAAAAATGGCTTGAGCGTGGAGCCCGGTTGGCGCAGCGCCAAAACCCCGTCCACCTCGGCGGCGGCGCTCAGCGCACCGGATGACCCCACCCACGCCAGCACGTCGCCGCTGGCATTGTCCAACACCACAACGGCACCGTCTTCAACATGGCGCCCGCGCAATTCACGCAATTGCTGGTTCAGCGATTGCAAAGCCATACGCTGTAACGGCGCACGCAGGGTGGTACGCAGCGACTGCGCGGGGGGCCCGCTGCGCTGGCGCAGAACCTGCCGAGCCAAGTGCGGGGCAATGCCCTCGCTGGCTACGAATTCACGTCGCTGCAGCGCGGCCTGGGCGAAATAAACCACCCCTTCACAATCCACCGGTTGGAAGCCAGCATCCATCGCTTTCAAAACCGAGCACGCCCGCTGTCCCACCTGCACGCCGGGCGCATTGGGCGCGCGCACCAAGGCAGCAGCTATGGCGGCTTCGCGGTTGTCCAGCCCGGATGCCGCCTTGCCGAACAAGGTACGGCTCAGCGCATCGATCCCAACCAACTCGCCGCGAAAGGGGACCAGATTCAAATAGGCTTCCAAAATCTGGTCTTTGCGCCAACTGCGCTCCAGCATTTCAGCCGACACGGCTTGACCGACCTTTTGGATCACGCTGCGGCTACCACCCGTTCGACGAAGGTCCGCGTCCAACAGGCCGGCCAATTGCATGGTGATGGTGGAGGCGCCACGGGTTTTGCGGCTCCACACATTGGCCCAGGCGGCGGCCGATACGCCACGCCAGTCCACGCCACTGTGTTCGTAAAACCGCTTGTCCTCGCTGAACACCAAGGCCGTTCGCAAGGCCGGCGAGACGTCTGCCAGCGCCAGCCACTGGCCTCTGCGTACGGTGTCATCGGCGCGTATGCGCTGCAGCAGCACCCCGTCGCGGTCCAGAATCTGTACGTCCGACGCACGGAAGGCCGCTTGGACATCCGAATAACTGGGCGCAGACAGCGCCGCACCGGTCAGCGAGCCCGTGACCCCAAGCCCCAACGCGAACCGCGCCAGCGCCAGCGCCATACGCATCAGCGGGCCGCCTCCACCCGCACACGGGCGTTGAGCGTTGCGCCAAACATCTCCGGCGCATACATGGCTTCGACCCGCGACGGTGGCAAAGAAAATTCGCCCACATTGTTCAGCCGCAGCGTGTACTCGACCTTGGTAATGCCTTTGGGCAAATAGCCGTAATAGCTCCGGTAGGACTCAAAACTCCGCTCATCAAAAGCCGCCCACGCGGAACCCGGGCGGGTCTCGCCCTGGCTGGCCATCTCCGAGTCCCGCCCCAAGCCGCTGCCCACAATCGTCGCTCCGCCGGGCACCGGGTCGGTGAGAGCGACCCAACTCATATCGGCGCTGGCGTTCACCTCGAGCGTGACGCGCAACACGTCTCCGCGCGTATAACTTCCCGCAGGCAGACCTTTGTTGGCCTGTTCCACCGGCGTGATAGTTTTACGGATGGTGTATCCCGCGTTCAGCGGTTCTTTGAGTGGTACGGCGGCAATGGACTGCAAGGTCAACCAGGGTTTGCCGGAACCCTGGTGGTTCAGTTTCAGCGTCTCCTGGCCGGCAGGTTTATTCCACGGCAGGAACATGCTGTTGTTGCGCAAAGTTCCGGGCACCGCCGGTGCCCCAAATGCACCTGCCTTGTTGGCAGGGCTGGATCCATCGCCGGCTTTCACGCGCGCCACCCGGCTCCAATCCAGGCTTGCGGTGGATGCGCCCAATGTGGACTTGGTGATGCCGCTCACCGGGGCCGATTCAAAGCGCGCAGAAAAATTTTCCAGCGCCAAAGCACCCCACACATTCGCCGTGGTGGTCTGCCAGGCCCCACCCTGCTGCCGGTTGATAAAGCCGTTGGCCAGGCGGCCGGCATCGTCCTTCCAGGCCGGATCGTCCAGGATGGCCAACAGCACCCGCGCGCCGTTGACATCGCCGTTTTGCATCAGCCACCACCAGTTGTCATCGGTCTCGGAACCAAAGACCAACTTGCTTCCCTGGTAACTGATGCGGCTGCGCAGAATCTGGCCGGCTTCGGCCAAGCGCTTGTCATGCTCGGGGATATCCGCCATACGTTTGAGGATGTTGAACCAGTCAATCACCGCGTGGGTCGGCCATTGGTTGGGGGCGATGGTGATGCTGTTGAGCATCCTGGCCTGGGCCTTGCCGTAGCGTGACAGGGCTTCAATCGCCGCAAGTTTGCGCACATCCAAATCCTTGCGCGGACTCCAGCTTTCGCGCTGGATGCGCCCTTCCACGAACGCGATCAAACCGCGCTCCAGGGGAGCGCGCGCTTCATCGCTCAGCGCAAAAGCACGGTTCAGGCCGGATGCCTCATGAGACGCCGCGAGCAGGTAGGCGGTGAGCGTATCGCTGCCGTGTTTGCCATCGCCTTCGCGTTGCGCAAAGTAGTTCGCCAGTCCGTCGGCGTCCAGATAACCGGGTAGCTCGGCGACCACCGCCTGCCAGGCCTTGGCATCACGCAAGCCCAGGGCCTTACTGGCTTTTTGCTCCAAGCACGAGAAAGGGTAATTGGCAAACCAATCACGCACGCCGGGCAAACCTTCGGACAAGCGCGGCTGCAGCACCATCTTCAGGCCACCACGACCCGGCAGTGCGTCCGCCGGGGCATGCACATCCATGTTGAAGGCGCCGTCCATTTGCACCAGCGTGGCCTGTTGCACGGTCAGCGGCACGGCCGGGATGATGCGCTGCTGCGCTTTGAGTCCATCGCGTGCAGAACCCAGCTTGTCCTTGGCGTCGATCTCCCACAAGATGGATTCGAAGCGCGAGAAAGCCAACTGCGTCGGCGCGGTCACATTCCAAGCCACCTCGCGGGCTTCACCAGCCGGAATATCCACGGTTTGCGGGGTCAGCTCCAACAAGGTGGCGCGCGGCGCCACCACGACCTGCATGGCCTGCTTGGTGGTGTTGCGCAGGGTGAACTGCGCGCGGAACTGGTCGTCCTCGCGCACCAGCGGCGGCAGGCCGCTGATGATTTGCAAATCCTGGGTGGCCCGGATACTGGTGGAACCCGTACCGAACAGACCGGTACCTGCATCGGCAATCGCGATGATTTTGAAGGTGGTCAAGGCGTCGTTGAGCGGCACGTTCAGCGTGGCGCTGCCGTTGGCATCGAGCTGCACGCGCGGGTTCCACAGCAGCAGCGTATCGAGCAACTCACGCGTGCCGCTGTGGCCACCACCCCCACCGGCAGGCACTGCTTTGCGCCCGAAGTGCCTGCGACCGATGATCTCCATGTGCGCGGTGGATGTCTCCACACCCCAGGCCCGGCGCTGCAACATCGCCTCCAACAGGTTCCAGCTGTCATTGGGCAGCAGTTCCAGCAAAGCCTGGTCCACGGCGGCCAAAGCCACCTCGGCGTTAGCCGCCGGTCGGCCGTCAGGCAGCTTGACCTGAATCTGTACCCGCGCATTGCCGCGCACCGGGTAGGTTTCTTTATCGGCCTTGACGCTGACATCCAACTGATGCGCGTGCGTGCCGACACGGATTTCGGCCACGCCCAGCCGGAAGGCCGGTTTGCTCAAATCGACCAGGGCGGTGGGCGCGGTGTATTCACGCCCCTCGTACCAGAAGGTGCTCCACCATTCGCGTGGTGCGCGGTAGCCCCAGGTGAAAAAGCTGTACCAGGGTACCTCGCGCAAGCGCCCGCGCAAGGCCAAAACGCTGACATAGACATTGGGGCCCCAGCCCTCCTGCACTTTTACTTCCACCGTCGGATCCCGGCCCCGCAACTGCACCACCCGGCTTTCCACCACACCCTCGCGTTCGATGGTCAGCAAAGCAGTGGCCAGACGGAAGGGCATGCGCACCTGAAAGCGGGCGGTCTCCCCGGGCTCATAGTTTTTCTTTTCGGGCAGCAGATCAATGCGGTCATGGTTGTCGCCGCCGAACCAGAGTTCGCCCTGCCTGGTCACATACACCGAGCTGGCGGCCTGGATGCTGTTACCCGCGCGGTCGGTTGCAGTGACGACCAGCTCCACTTCACCGGGTTCCGACAGCGTGGTTTCACACAACAACAAGCCGCGGCTGTCACTTTTGCCGGAACACACGCTACCAAGGTCCTTGACAGTGGTCTGGTTGTCGTAGGTATAAAAGCCGCCCACCATCCGTTTGCGCGCGCTGGTGACCACACGCGCGATGGCGCGCACATCCAAGGCAATTCCCTCTTGCGGCTTACCGCTGAGGTCCAAGGCAAGCGCCTGGAACTTGATCTGCTTGCCACTGGAGAGCCAGTCCTCGGTCTTGATGCCTGCCAACACCGCAGCGGGCCACAGGGTGCGCGTGCTGCGCAGGGTCTGCACCTCGCCATTGGGATCGGCATAGCTCGCCTCCAGCAACAGGTCCACAGGCTGTTTGCCCGGCGCCATCTGGGTCAGCGTGGTTTTACCGCTGCCGTTTTTGTCCAGGCGCAAGGGCAACTTGTCGGCGACCACGCGCGAATCGGAATGGCCGTTTTCTGATTCCTGGTCGCTGCCAGCCACGGCCTCCTGCCGATCACGCGGGGCCTGAAAGCTGAACGCCTCGTAGTCCGCAACGCTCAGGTACTTGGGGCGCAGCATGGCCGAAACCTGCACGGGCAGATTGGCAGCGGGCCCGCCGGAGACATAGTTAACCTGCACCTCCACCGGAACCGTTGCGGCATTCACCAACTGGGCGCTACCGGCGGGATTCACCCGGCCCTCGAATACCGGCAAGCGGAACTCCTCCACACGGAACTCACCGGTTTGGACGCTGTGGCCGTCGGCTCTTTGCAAAGCAATGCTGTACAGACCCAACTTGGCGGTACGCGGCACGGCAAAACTGCTCTCGGCACTTTGACCGCCCGTGGCCGTCTTGCGCCAGGCCAGGGCCTGGGCATATTCCTGACCGCTGCCCACATGCGTCAACACCAGACGCGTAGGCGGCGATGCCACCAAACCAAAGCCCTGACCCGTCTGGCTGCGCAGGATGTGCTTCATGGACAAGGTCTCACCCACGCGTAACAAATTACGGTCCAGGATGGTGTGCGCCCGTTCGTCGGCTTTGGCATCCTGGCTGCTGGGCAGGTTGAAGCGCCAGGACTCGATGCCACGATTCCAGTCGCTCCAGGTGAACGCCAGGTCTTCCACGACACCCTTACCGTCGCCCGCAGGCTGCGGCGCGCGAGCACTGACAAAGTACGCTTGGCTGTAACTGGTGTCGGTCTGGCAGACCGGCGCTTGCGGTGAGATGCCCTCCAGACGGGCGATGCCCGCCGCATCGGTCTTGCCCGCGACAACTTCACGGCCCCGGCAATCTGACACGCGCACCACCGCACCCGCAACCGGCGCGCCCTTGTCCAGCGTGGTGACCCAGGCCAAGGCATTCTCACGCCCCAGTTTGAAATGCACAGCCAGGTTGGTGACCAAAGCGGAGGTGCGGACGTACATGGTGCGCCCGGCGCCATGGCGCGCGTCCAACAGCGAAGCGCCCAGCTTTTGCGATGCGATCTCCACCACATGGAAGCCCGCATCCAGCGGAATGCCCACGACTTCAAAGGGACGGGCGTCGTTGCCCGCAGGCTGGGGCAGGTCCAGGGTTTTGACGCCGGCCTGGCCCTGCAGCAGCGAGACCATGCGGGTCTGCACCTCGGTGCGGTCGGCTTTGTCAAGCGATTTAGGAAGGGTTGACTTCAAGTCCGCTGCGGCGGCCTTGCGCGCCACCGCTGCCGAATCATAGGTTTGGACCTTTTGAAACCAGGCGATGATGTGCGCGTCGCTGGTGGGCTTGAGGTCACTGACCTTCCCGGCCTGCAATCCCTTGATTTGCAGCGAGGCCTCCACGTTGCGCAAGGTCACTGGCAGCAGCGGCACGCCACCGGGTTCGGCAAGCCGCTCCACCACACCAAAGGGTGACGCCGGGAACTTGACCAGCGGCGGCAGCATCGCCGTTGCCACTTGGAGTGGAAAGGCGGACGCGTTGCCCAAACTGCGTCCGCTTGCATCTTTGAAATCTTTGGGCAGCTCCAAACGGAACGGCGTCAGCTCGGGCAACACAGTGGGGAAGCGGATGCTGGTAAAGCCCTGTTCATCGCCCTGCCCGCTCCCATGGCTCTCCTCAAAAACCGGTTTGAAGCTTTCTTTCTCTGAAACCAAGCGGATGCCGTCGAGCCACTTCTTCGGTACTTCCGCGCTAAAAGTGAGCGTCATCGGGCGTATTGGCAGGCATGCGCTTTGCGCGTTCTCGCGCTCGCAACTGAAGCTGGCCACAAACGGTTCGCGCACCGAAAACCCCAACCGCTTCTGCACGGTATTGGCCACACCTTGCGGCGTTGCGACACCCTTGTCAAAAACCAGCTGCAGCTTGGCCGACGGCGTAAGGCGGCGGTTGCAAGCCAGCGTGACAAAAGCCAGCGGGTTCTGCGCCGCGTCGCGGTCCCATCCATGGGCTTTGAGCAAGGTCGCGCGCTCTTTACCCTCAATCAAACGTACCGCAATACGCTCACCCAGCCCATCCACTGCGCACCACATGTGCGCTTGCACGCTGGCAAGACTTGCCGCGCCCGACAGGCGCAGGGCAAAGTACTGCTCTTCATCCACGGCGCTATCGGCATAGGGCAACACCGACACCACAAACGGCCCGCCGGTGCTGAAACTGAACCGCTCCGGTCCGCTGAAATCAGCGCCTTTGGCCGACTTCAAGCCGGGCTTCATCTGCACGTTGCAGCGTACACCGGGAGGAAGATCCTCCTCGAAATCAAAAACCCAGCTGCGCTCGTTCAACCAGCGCCCGGCGCCCTTGGGTGTCATGCCGTCGGCGCATCGCAATTCCACGGGCGCCTCGGCCCTGGCGTCGCCAAACCCTACAGCCGCTTCGTCAAACTTCAGCATCATTTGCCGCACCCGTGCGACCTCGCCTTGCGGCGACAAGCTGGCGACCTGGAATGCCTGCGCGCTAAGCGCTGCCCATGCCAACACGCCAGCGAGCAAGCACGTCTTCATTCTGACGGCCTGACGGGAAAGGGAAATGGTTGGGGCTTTCACGCGGACATTGTCGGTCCTGTCGTACCGGAAAATGCGCACATGTGCCAGGCCATTGCCGGATTGCGCGTTTGATTGCAAAGAGGAGTTTGGTGGGTGATGACGGGCTCGAACCGCCGACCTACGCCGTGTAAAGGCGCCGCTCTACCAACTGAGCTAATCACCCGGTTTGCGTGATGCATTCCGTTCTGAAGGCCTGGCCAAGCCCCGAGCGATGGAATGTACCAGTTTTACCGCCCGCGTCAGAGAGGGCAGAACGGCCTACAAACCGCGCGACCGAATCTCGGGCAGCGCCTTTTCCAGGTAATAGACCATGGACCAGACCGTCAAGACCGCGGCCACCCAGATTAGCCAAACACCCCAGACGTGGGTGTCCAAGAGACCAAAAACCGGCCCGTCAAACAGCAAAAAACCGATGGCCACCATTTGCGCGGTAGTTTTCAGCTTGCCGATGCGGTGCACGGCCACGCTGCGCGAAGCTCCGATCTGGGCCATCCACTCGCGCAAGGCCGATATCGCAATTTCACGGCCAATGATGATCAGCGCCACGAAAGCGTCGATGCGCTGCAAATGCACCAAGACCAGCACGCAGGCGCACACCAAAAATTTGTCAGCCACCGGGTCCAGGAAAGCGCCGAAATTGGACGTCTGGTTGAGCTTGCGCGCCAGATAGCCGTCCAGCCAGTCAGTCAGCGCGAAAACCACAAACATGCTGGTTGCCCACAAGTTTTTCTCCACCATCGGCATCACATCCGCAGGCAGGTAGAAGACCCCAACAATCAACGGGAGCGCGCAAATGCGCGTCCAGGTGAGCAGCGTGGGCAGGGTCCAGAACATCGCAGGATTGTGGCACGCCTAACGCAGCGCGCGGTAGATTTCCTCGGCGAGTTCGCGCGAGATTCCCTCCACCGTGGCCAGGTCTTGCGCGCTGGCCTGCGCCACGCCGCGAACGCCGCCAAAACGCTGCAGCAAGCGGGCGCGGCGCTTGGGGCCAACGCCGGCAATCGACTCCAATTCCCCGCCACCCAAGCGCACCTTGGCCCGCTTCTGGCGCATTCCCGTGATGGCGAAACGGTGCGCCTCGTCACGAATTTGTGCTACCAGCATCAGCGCTGCCGAGTCGGGGGGCAGTGAAACTTTCTCACGCCCATCCGCAAACACCAGTTCTTCCAAGCCAACTTTGCGGCCCTCGCCTTTTTCCACACCGACGATAAGCCCCAGATCCAGACCCAAACTGACAAACACCTCGCGCGCCATCGACACCTGACCGCGTCCGCCATCCACCAGCACCAGGTCCGGCATGCGCTGCGCTTTGGGCGGGGTCTCGCCCTGCAGCCGCGCCTGCTCATAAGCCTGCGCGACTTTGCCGTAGCGGCGGGTCAGGACCTGGCGCATGGCTGCGTAATCGTCGCCGGGGGTGATGCCCTCGATGTTGTAACGCCGGTATTGCGCGCTTTGCATGGCGTGACCGGCAAACACCACGCACGAGGCCTGGGTCGCCTCGCCCGCCGTGTGCGAAATATCAAAGCATTCGATCCGCAGTTCTTCCAAAACCTCCACTGCCAGGTCCAAAGCCTGCACCAGGGCCCGGGTGCGGGCCTGCTGCGAGCCCTCTTCCGACAACAGACGCGCCAGCTGCAGCGCGGCATTGGTCTGCGCCATATCCAACCAGGCGCGGCGCTGCTCGCGCGGCTGGTGCACCGCGTTGACTTTCATTCCGTGTTGTTCTGAGAGTGCCTCCAGCAGCGCCTTGTCCACGGGCTCGCTGATCACGAGCACACCCGGCATGGGGATGCCGATGTAGTGCTGCGCCAAAAAGGCTTCCAAGACCCGGCGCTCCATGCTGCGCGGGCTGGCGGCATCCGCATCGTCGGCATCCAGACTGGCTGCCGCCTCGATTTGCGCCGGGAAATAAGGCCGGTCGCCCAGATGACGGCCGCCACGCACCATGGCCAGATTCACGCAGGCGCGTCCACCCTGCACTTTCACAGCCAGGATATCGACATCGCGATCGGACACGTTGTCCACCGACTGCTGGTGCAGCACGTTGGACAGCGCCGCCACCTGGTTGCGCAATTCAGCGGCCTGCTCAAATTCCAGCCGCTCGGCATGCGCCATCATGCGCGCCTCCAAATCCCGCAAGACATCCTGTGCGTCTCCTTGCAAAAAGCGCTGGGCATTGACGACATCCTGGGCGTAATCCGCAGGGCTGATGTGCCCCACACAGGGTCCGGAGCAGCGTTTGATCTGGTACAGCAAACAGGGGCGGGTGCGGTTGGAAAAGACCGAATCTTCGCAGGTACGTAACCGGAACACTTTTTGCATTAACAACACGGCCTCTTTGACTGCCCAGGCACTCGGGTAGGGGCCGAAATAGTGGTGCTTTTTCTCCACGCCACCGCGGTAATAGGCCACCCGCGAAAAATGCAGGGGTTGCGCGCCATGCGCACCAGGCTGCTGGGGCTGTGTATCCGGCGCGACTGCCGCAGTCATCTTCAAATACGGGTAGCTCTTGTCATCGCGAAACAGGATGTTGTACTTGGGCTGCAGGGTTTTGATGAGGTTGTTTTCCAGCAGCAGCGCCTCGGCTTCGGATCGCACCACGGTGGTCTCCATGCGCACGATTTTGCCCACCATATGGCCGATGCGGGTACCGCCATGGTTTTTCTGGAAGTAACTGGAGACCCGTTTTTTCAGGCTGTTGGCCTTGCCCACATAAAGCAGCGCACCCTCGGCGTCGAAATAGCGGTAGACACCCGGCAGATTGGGCAAGCTCGCAACTTCGTGCAGCAAAGCGGGGCTGTGGGGGCTGTCGTCCGGCATGGCGCGTATTGTGCAGGTCAGCGCCGACAATCGCATCTATGTCCCACCCACCTGCAAGACCCCCGACCACGCCGGACCAGCCCCTGCTGTGGGATATTTTTTGCCACGTGGTGGACAACTTAGGCGACGTGGGTGTGCTGTGGCGCTTGAGTGCCGCGCTCGCGGCACGCGGCCATCAGGTGCGGCTGTGGATCGACGACGCCAGCGCCCTGGCCTGGATGGCTCCGGGTGCCTTGGCGGGCAACTGGCCCGGCGTGCGGGTCCTGGCGTGGACCGATGCGGCGCACGCATCGGTCTGCAGCACTTTGCGTTGCGCCGATGTGTGGATCGAAGGCTTTGGCTGCGACCTGCCATCCGGCTTTGTGGCGCACTTCGCCAACCGGGTCCACACCGAAGACCGTGTGGCGCGACCGGTCTGGATCAATCTCGAGTACCTGAGTGCGCAGGCGTACGTGGAACGCAACCACGGGCTGCCATCGCCCGTGCTGCGGGGCGCGGCGCAGGGTTGGACCAAGTATTTTTTCTACCCGGGCTTTACCGCAGGCAGCGGCGGCCTGATCCGCAACGCGGTGGCGGACGCCGCAACCGGGGGCGACGATTCCATCGAGGCATCAGCCCAACCGGTGCGACAAGTCAGCCTGTTTTGCTACGAGCCCGAAGCGCTGCCAGCGCTGCTTACCAGCCTGGCGCACGAGGGCCGCCCCACCCGCCTTCTGGTGGCCCACGGGCGCGCGACCCAGGCCGTGCGCGGTGTGCTGGCGCGCGGCGACGTCAGCGCACCCGGCAATCTGCAGGTGCAATACCTGCCCACCCTGAGCCAGCCGCAATTCGACGCCCTGCTGGGAAGCTGCGACCTGAATATGGTGCGTGGTGAGGACTCGCTGGTGCAGGCGCTATGGGCCGGCAAGCCTTTTGTCTGGCAAGCCTATCCGCAGAGCGACGCAGCCCACCGCGCCAAATTGGACGCCTTATTGGACTGGCTGCAGGCAGACAGCGTGGTGCGGGACGTACACCGCGCATGGAACGGGTTTTGCCAGCCCGCAGACATTGCACATTGGGATGCAACGCTGGCCGACCGGCATGGGCGCTGGGCCCGGCAATTGACCGATGCCCGCCAGCGCTTGCTGCTGCAGGACGACCTTCCCAGCCGCTTGCTGAAGCTGGTCAGCGAAAACCGATAAACTTGCGGGCTTTCCAACAGGCACCGGCTTGGCCCGGTACCGCCCTCCTCGCCGCGACGTGCGGCCTATTTGCCTCAACGCTATCAAGCCTCAGACACCATGAAAATCGCCCAAGAAATTCGCGCCGGTAACGTCATCATGCACGGTAAAGACCCGATGGTCGTGCTCAAAACCGAATACAGCCGTGGCGGCCGCAATTCGGCCACCGTGCGCATGAAGCTCAAAAGCCTGATTGCCAATTTCGGAACCGAGGTGGTTTTCAAAGCCGACGACAAGATGGACCAGATCATTCTGGACAAAAAAGAATGCACATATTCCTACTTCGCCGATCCCATGTATGTGTGTATGGACGCCGAGTACAACCAGTACGAAGTCGAGGCCGAGAACATGGGCGACTCGCTCAGCTACTTGGAAGACGGCATGGCGGTTGAAGTGGTCTTCTACGAAGGCAAAGCCATCTCGGTGGAATTGCCCACCAGCGTGGTACGCGAGATCACCTGGACTGAGCCCGCCGTCAAAGGCGACACCTCGGGCAAAGTGCTCAAGCCCGCCAAGATCGCGACCGGCTTTGAAATCGGTGTGCCGATTTTTGTGGCCCAGGGCGACAAAGTCGAGATTGACACCCGCACCGGCGAATACCGCAAACGGGTCTAACGCGTCTCGCAGGGTTTCATATGCGCAGCCGCCAGGCTGCGCGCGACCCCAGGCCCACGGCGCTGCCGACAAACCAAAACAAAACCGAAACGCCCAGAACCGCCCCCACGCTGCCGAAAAGCAGGGGCATGAGCACACTGGACGCATTGATCGCCATGAGGCGCAGAGCCAGCGCCTGGCTGCGCTGCGGCTCAGGGGTGATGTGGTGCAAGGTGCTCATGATCATGGGTTGCACCGATCCCAAAGCAAAGCCCAGAAACACTGAGCAAATCGCCATGCCCCAGGCGCTGTGCATGAGCGGGTAGATGGCAAAAAGCAGCGCGGTGCCCAGCATGGCTGCCGTGGTTACATGCCATTCGCGGGCCTGCGCTGCCACCAGGGGAATCAGCAAGCGCACCATCGCCGCAGCCACGGCAAAGCCGCCCAAAATGCCGCCGATCACCGAGGCGCTGAGCTGCCGTTCATGGCCCAGTACCGGCACCACAAAGGCGTGAACATCCCAGCAGGACGAAAGTAACCAGTTCACCAGCAACAAAGCCCGCATGCGGGGGGCGCGCAGCAAATCCCAAGCGGAACCCAGCGGGTGCGCGCCGGCGCCGCGGACGGGCGGGTGCAGCGTTTGTGCGCGGGCCGCCGAACGCACCAAAAGCCAGCTGATCAGGGGCAAGAGCGCCAGGCAGGCGAAAGCGGCCCGGAAGCCGACAAGATCACCGCCCCCGGAAAACAGGCCCGTGAAATGGTCGATGCACAAACCCGCCAAGACGGGCCCCACAAAATTGGACGCCGCCGGCCCCAGCGAGAGCCAGCTGAACATGCGCTTGAGTTCGGTTCCGTCACGGGCCGCCCGGCCCACATAGCGCTGCAAGGCGATCATGCACATGCCGGTGGCACCGCCCATCAACAACGCGGCCCCGCACAGCACTTCAAAGCGCGGGAAAGCAGCGCACAGCGATGCGCCCGAGCCGGCGGCCAAAGCCCCCCAGCCCAGGGGCCGGCGCAGCCCGTGGCGTTCCACAAAGCGCCCAACCGGCAGGGCGATGAAGACCTGGGTCAGGGAATACAGCGACAGCAACACGCCGACATACACGGTACCGAGCCCCAGATGCAGGGCCAACAAGGGCGCGGCCAAGCGCATGCCAGACATGCTGGCGTGCACCAAGGTGTGCCCGACCACCAGGCGCGCGAAGCCTTGCGCACCCACGGGCTCAGCGGATGGTTCGGGGTTCAGATCACCCACGCGCCGCGTCGTCCGCCGCGGCGGGTGCGGCCTCTGGCTCGCTATCGGAATGGATGGCCAGGAGCACCTGGGACGCCTCGTCAGGCAATGCCTGCACCGTTTTCAAAGCCCGCTGCATGGCGCGGCTGCGCGTATCGGCGCTGTCCAACGTGTTGAGTACGGTCTGGGTCTGGGATTTGACCTTGGCCAGCACATCGCCAAATTTGCCGAACTCGGTTTTGACCGCGCCCAGCACCTGCCAGACTTCGCTGGAGCGCTTTTCCAAAGCCAGGGTGCGAAAGCCCATTTGCAACGAGCTGAGCATGGCCAGCAGCGTGGTCGGACCCGCCAGCGTCACACGGTAATCACGCTGCAAAGCCTCCATCAAGCCGGGGCGGCGCAAGACCTCGGCGTACAGGCCTTCGGTGGGCAAAAACAAAATCGCAAAGTCGGTGGTGTGCGGCGGCTCCACATATTTCTCGGCGATGGACTTGGCCTCCAAGCGGATGCGTTGCTCAAGGGCTTTTGCGGCCGCGTCGGCATCGACCGGGTCGGCGCGGCCCTGGGCATCAAGCAAGCGGGCGTAATCTTCGTTGGGGAATTTGGCATCGATAGGCAACCACAGCGGCGCGCCATCGGCAGCCTTTCCTGGCAGCTTGATTGCAAAGTCCACCAGATTTTTGCTGCCCGGGCGGGTCGCGACCTGCGCCGCGTATTGATCGGGCACAAACACCTGCTCGAGCAAGGCCGCAAGCTGCGCCTCACCAAAAATGCCGCGCGTCTTCACGTTCGTCAGCAGGTGCTTGAGATCACCAACCCCTTGCGCCAGCGTTTGCATTTCGCCCAGTCCTTTATGGACCTGCTCCAGCCGGTCGGCCACCTGTTTGAAACTCTCGCCCAGGCGCGCTTGCAAAGTGGACTGCAGCTTTTCATCCACCGTCACGCGCATTTCTTCCAGCTTGGTGGTGTTGCTGCTTTGCAACTGGGCCAGCTGTGTCTCCAAGGTGCCGCGCATCTCCTGCAAACGGCGGGCATTGGCCTCGCTGAGCGACCCCAGTTGCGAGGTCAAGGTATCGGCCAGACCTTTTTGCATGGCAGCAAGTTGGGTACCAAATGCATCGAGGCGCGCATTCTGCGTGCGTGTGGCCTCGGCGCTTTGCTGCACCAAGGTTTGCTGGAAGGTCGCCATATTGGTCGATGCCTCTTGGCGCGCAGCGCGCGAGGCATCTTGCACCTCTTGGCGCAGTTCCCGGGCAATCTCGTGCCGGTTGGCGTCCATCGCCTGGATTAGCTTGTCCGCAGGGACAGAAGAAGCATCCGCTTTGCGCCACAAAAGTACCAGAACAAGCAGCTGGAGCGCCCCGCAGACCAACAGGGCCGCTAAAACAGCATCGTTCCAGGCCATCATGGCCTAGTGCGCCGGCGCGTTCAGGGGCGTGAGGGCCTTGCCATGGATCAGAAAACCAATCAGGTTATCTGCGGCCAGATCGGCCATGGCCAAGCGCGTGGGAATGGTGGCGCTGGCGATATGCGGCGTCAGCACCACATTGGGCACGGTCAACAAATCAGGGTGCACCGAGGGCTCACCCTCAAACACGTCAATGCCCGCCGCAGCAATCGTGCGATTGCGCAGCGCGGCGGCCAGCGCAGCGTCGTCGACGATGCCTCCCCGGGCAATGTTGACCAGGGTCGCTGTGGGCTTCATCATCGCGAGTTCAGCCGCGCCAATGGTGTGGTGGGCTTCGGCGCTGTAGGGCAAAACCAGCACAACGTGGTCAGCCGTTTGCAGCAACTCGGTTTTGCTCACAAAGCGGGCTTGGCAAGCGGCTTCGGTCGCAGCGTCCAGCGGTTTCCGGTTGGAGTAGATAACTTTCATGCCAAAGCCCAAAGCGCCCCGGCGGGCGATGCCCTGCCCGATGCGCCCCATGCCGATGATGCCCAAGGTGCTGCCGTGCACCTCGGCGCCGGCAAACATGTCGTAGCTCCAGCGCGTCCACAGGCCGGCGCGCAGGAAATGCTCGCTCTCCGCCATCCGCCGGGCCGTGGCCATGAGCAGCGCGAAGCCGAAATCGGCCGTGGTTTCGGTCAGCACATCAGGCGTGTTGGTGGCCACAATGCCAGCCGCCGTCATCGCTGGCAAATCAAAATTGTTGTACCCCACCGCCATGTTGGCACAGATGCGCAAATCCGGACACTGGGCCAACAGCGCGGCGCCGATGCGCTCGCTGCCCGTGGTGAACACGCCGACCTTGCCTTGCAGACGCTGCGCCAGTTCCTCGGCGGTATAGAGAACGTCGTCCTGATTCGACTCGACATCAAAGTGCTGCGCCAGCCGCTGCAACACTTCAGGAAAGACGGCGCGGGCCACAAGGATTGCGGGTTTGGTGCTCATTTTTTTACTCCAGCCAATGGGTGAATTCGGAAACCGGCACTCGGGGCGTACGGTAGGTATTGACGATTTCCGTGTCGTCGGCATAACCCAGTGCCATGCCGCAGACCAGCATTTCGTTCCCGCCGGCACCCACGTGGGGGAGGATGATTTTGGCGAAGCCGTTCCAGGCGGCTTGCGGGCAGGTATGCAAGCCGCGCCCGCGCGCTGCGACCATGATGTTTTGCAAGAACGCGCCGTAGTCCAGTAAAGAGCCCCTGCCCATGACCCGGTCCAAGGTGAACATCAACCCCACCGGCGCATCAAAAAAGCGGTAATTGCGCTGGTGCTGGGCATGCATGCGGTCCTTGTCTGCGCGCGTGATGCCCAGCAAGCCGTATAAGCCCCACCCGTTCTCACGCCGCCGGTCGATGTAGGGGCTGACCCAATCGGCGGGGTAATAGTCATATTCCTCCGTGTACTGGCTCGCCAGCGACGGGTCGGCTCGCAACGCGTCGTGGGCTGCGCAAACCTTCTCCACCAGGGCCTGGCGGCGGCTGCCTTGCAGGATGTAAACCCGCCATGGTTGCGTGTTGGTGCCGGACGGCGCGCGACTGGCAAGCTGCAAAATCGCCTCCAAATCGGCGCGTTCGACGGGCTGCTGGGTGAAGGCGCGCACCGACATCCGCGAATCAATCGCCACGTCCACGGGGCTGCTGGGGGAATGGGTCACAACAAATTCTCCAAGGGGTTTTCCGGGCCGGACAATCGCCTCGCGGCGGGCTGGTTTACACCGTTCGCCCATCCTGAGAGGCCGCGGCAGGGGCGCTGGGACGGGGATTGTGCCACCTGCGAACCCCTCCCGGCTCAGAGGTAAACCCGGCCCCCGCCCATGCCGACATGGACAATTGTTGGTTTTTTGCTGCACTGCAACAAAAAAGCTTGATCTGGCCGGTTTTCTCCCTATAATTCGTTCCATGCTGCACTGCAACATGAGCCAGTAAGACAGTTCAGAGCGGCACTTATCCCTGTAACTTTACTTTTGGAGAATTTTTATGTTGACCGCTGAACAAATCACCGCATCGCACAAAGCCAACCTGGAAACCCTGTTTGGCCTGACCAGCAAAGCCTTCGAAGGCGTGGAAAAAATTGTCGAGCTGAACCTGGCCGCTTCCAAAGCTGTCTTGGCTGACGCATCCGCCAACACCCACGCCCTGTTGACCATCAAAGACGCGCAAGAACTGATGGCCCTGCAAGCCGGCATGCTCCAACCCGTGGCCGAGAAAGCAGCCGCTTACAGCCGCCACCTGTATGACATCGCCACTAGCACCGGCACCGAGTTCACCAAAGTTGCCGAAGCCAAAGCTGCTGAAGCACAAGCCACAGTGGGCGCCTTGGTGGATAGCGTTTCCAAGAACGCACCCGCAGGTTCCGATTCGGTCGTGTCGATCATGAAGGGCGCTGTGACCGCCGCCAACAGCGCGCTGGAAAGCGTGCAAAAAGCCGTGAAACAAGCTACCGAAATGGCCGAAGCCAACTTCCACGCTGTTTCCGCGACCGCTGCGACCGCTACCAAGCAAGCCAGCGCAACCGGCAAAAAGCGTTAATCACCGAACTACGGGAAAACCCTGACATAATCGTTGCAAGGGTTTACCCATATCGTTGTCTCCTCGGATTCTTTCGTAACCACAGGGTTCAGGAATCCCTTAAGGCCCCGTTGCAAAACGGGGCCTTTTTTTTGACCGGGCCTCAGCGGGTTTTGGCCAGCATCGCCGCGCGCAACTGGGGCAGCAGCTCCAGCATAGCCCGCCGCCCCGCCTCAACCGCCTTTTTGCGGGATGAAAAATCGGCGCTGGACACCGCCCGTAAATCGGGCCGTACCACCACATCGGCTTCTTTGAGTTCAAAAACATTGATGCTCTTGCCCATGATGCTGGCCGTTTGTAGCAAAACTGCAACCGTTCCATCGTTCCCGCTGGACTCCGGGGGACTGGAGATATCAATCGCCAAAACGACCTCTGCGCCCATGCGCCGCGCTGCGCGTACCGGCACGGGCGATACCAAGCCCCCATCCACATAGGAGCGGCCTGAGATTTTGACGGGCTGAAAAATCGCAGGGACGGCACTGGAGGCGCGCACGGCAATGCCGGTATCACCCCGCTGAAACACCATCATCTCCCCGGAATACAAGTCTGTGGCAACAATGCCCAGGGGAACTGCCATGTTCTCAATCGACCTGCCACCGACCTGCTGGTTCACGTACTTGGCCAGGGCATCGCCGCGCAGGATGCCGGAGTTGAATACCGGCAGGGTCCAATCGGTGATGGTCGCCTCCTCCATGGACTCACCGATCTGCTGGAGTTGCGTCCCGGTCTTGCCACTGGCATACAAGGCAGCTACCACGCTGCCTGCGGAGGTCCCAGCCACCAAGTCCGGACGCAAACCGGCCTCCTCAAGAATCTGGATCACCCCGATGTGGGCAAAGCCCCGGGCTGCACCGCCACCCAAAGCCAGCCCTAATTTAGGAGGCACCCGAACCGCAGGGGGTAATTCAACGGAAACCGCGCCGACTTTAGGCAGCACCGGCGGTGCCGGTGGCGTTTCGGGCGTGGGCACGACAACCCCATCGGCACTGCGGACGGGCGCCTGCGGGGCGCCGCCCGCACAAGCGGCCAACAGCGTAACCACGAGCGATGTCAGCAGGCAAGAAATTAGACGCGGCATGGGGGCACAATACTCGCTTACTTTTTCCCGCAGGACTTCATGGCAAAAAAAAGTGTTTGGGCTGACAAAGTGTGCGCCCTGGTCCGCGGCGGCAACACCGACGCAGCGCTGGCGCAGATGCGGGTAGCGCCCGACCCGCAAGATTTGAAACGTTTAAGGCTGTTGCTCCAACAATCCAGCTTGTTGTCACGTTACCCGGCCCTGGCCTTGGCGCTGGACGACCATCTCGCCCTGCTGTCCTCCCCGCGCCTGCACCGCGCGCCCTGAGCAGGCGCGCGCCGCTGGCTACATGCTGGCGGATTTCTTGGCTTTGTGTTTGGCCTTGTGGTGCTTTTTGGCAGCAACCTTGTGCAGATGCTTGGCATGGGCTTTCCCGTGTGACTTTTTGGCCACCGCAGCGGTGCGCGCAGGCTCCACACCCTGGGGTTCCGATTGGGCCTGCGCCATCAGCGCAAATGCAGAAATCAAGGCACCGAAAACAATGGAATACAGTTTCATAAAGATCCCTAAAAAGTACACGATTGCACTAAAAGCATCGTAGCACGGGGCCTGTAAAGCAAGATCAGTTGGGGCCGGCTACAGCAGGCTGTCCAAAGCATGCATATAGGCCGGTTGCACCATCAATTCATCCCATGGCAGCGGCGCAGATGCAGGCAACAAAGCCATGCGCCGGGCCTCCGCACTTTCGCTGGCCTGCCAATCCCCTTTCAAGAGGGCTTCGGTAAGGCGCTCCAACAGCCGGTCAATCGCCGCGCCATCGTCCACGACCGACTGGTTGCACAAAAGGGTCAGATCACAGCCTGCTTGCAGGGCCGCCAGCGTGGCGTCCACGTCGGTCAACTCCACCCCATTTACACGGCGTGCCGCAGCCATGGACAAGTCATCACTGAAAACGGCCCCCGTAAACCCCAGACGCTCCCGCAAAACCGCTTGTAGCCACACCGGCGAAAAACCGGCGGGACGATGGTCCACCTTGGGATAAACCACATGCGCAGGCATGACGGCGGACAAGCTGTTGCTCAACCAGCGGTATGGCGCGGCATCATCAGCGAGGATGGCGGCCAAGCTGCGCCGGTCCACAGCAGTCGCCACATGCGAGTCGGCCGTCGCAAACCCGTGACCTGGGAAATGTTTACCGCAGTGGGCCATGCCGCTTTGCAACATGCCGTGCATCACGCTTTTGGCCAGCAGTGCGACAACGCCCGGGTCTCGTCCAAACGAGCGATCCCCAATCACTTCGCTGCGACCGTGGTCGAGGTCGAGGACCGGCGCGAAGCTCAGGTCCACGCCGCAGGCACGCAACTCGCTGCCCAAGACATAACCGCAGGCGCTGGCGGCATTGGCGGCGTCCAGCGGACCGGAACGCTTCCGCGCACCGCTTCTGGCGGCACCCGCGGGTGCTTGCAGCCACATCTCCCCCAACGCCCGCATGGGAGGCAGATGGGTAAAACCGTCCGTCTTGAAGCGCTGAACCCGACCGCCTTCGTGGTCGACGGCAATCAGCAAATCGGCCCGCAGCGCTTTGATGCTTTTGCACAGCGCCGTGAGCTGGGCGCGGCTTTCCCAATTGCGTGAGAACAAAATCAATCCGCCCACCAAGGGGTTGCGCAACCGCTGACGGTCAAGCTTACTCAGTGCTGTACCGGCAATGTCAATAATCAAGGGCGCGTGCACATCAGTCTCCTACACAACAGGGGGCGCAGCCGCCGGATGGACTTCGGCCACGCAAAAACTGGTGGCGTAATCACTCTCGTCGCTTACCGTCACATGGAAGTGCAGTTGACGCGCAGCGCACCAGGCGCCTAAGTCGCCGTGAAGCTGCACATACGGTGCGCCGCTGGGCAGATTCAGGATTTCACAATACCGCCAGGCCATAGGCATGCGCATGCCCAAACCGATTGCCTTGCTGAAGGCCTCCTTGGCGCTGAAGCGTGTCGCCAGATAGCGGTTAGCCCGGTCCGGCCAGCGATGGCCACGGGCGCGCCAGACCTGCAACTCGGCGGGCCCGAGTACCCGCTGGGCAAAGCGGTCACCGTGGCGCAACTGCGCAGCCGCAATACGGCGCACATCGCAGATATCGGTACCGATGCCGAAAATCATGCCGCGCTCAAGCCAGGCAGGCCCGGTAGGCGCGCACCGTATCGGCGTATCCGATCTCCAACGCATCGGCAATCAGCGCATGGCCAATCGACACCTCACGCAGCCCGGGCACACGCTGCGCGAAAGCCGCCAAATTGTCCCGGTTGAGGTCATGGCCCGCATTCACGCCAAGGCCTGCATCCAAAGCGGCTTGGGCCGCAGCGGCAAACCGTTGCAGTTGATGCGCTTGATCGGAAGTGCCCCAGGCTGCGGCATAGGGCTCGGTGTACAACTCCACCCGGTCAGCGCCGGCGGCTTTGGCGCCCGCCATCGCGGATGCGTCCGCGTCCATAAACAGGCTGACGCGCGCTCCCAAAGCCTGGGCTTGCGCAATCAAAGGTCGCAAGATCGCATCGTCGGCAGGGAAGCTCCAGCCGTGGTCGCTGGTGAACTGCCCCTCGCCATCGGGCACAAAGGTCAGCTGGTGAACCGGCTGGCCGCGCGCGCGGATGTCCCGGGCACATTCCATCAGGTTGTGTAGCGGATTACCTTCAATGTTGAATTCGCGATCGGGCCAGTCGCGCATCAGTTCGGCCAGATCAACCACATCGCGGGCGCGGATATGGCGCTCATCCGGGCGCGGGTGCACCGTGATACCCGCGGCCCCCGCCTGCAGGCACAGCGTTGCGGCGCGGGTCAGACTCGGTATGCCGAGATGCCGGGTGTTGCGCACCAGTGCGACTTTGTTGAGGTTGACGGACAGGGCGATGCGGCTGGGGCTCATAGGGCTTTGAGGGGTTGAGGCTTTTATAACGCTTGGATATCGAACATCATTTGGCGGGTGCGCAGGGTCTTGACGCCGCAATGGTAGTGCAGCAGCTGGCGCAGCTGCGGCTTGAGCCCAACCATATGGTCGGCGCAGGCGCGCAGCGTGGCAGTGAAAGGCGCGCTGTCCTGCAAGGCAGTTTGCACTGCAGTCCATTGCGCGCCGCTCAGGCTGGCGCGATCGTCGGCGTGAGCGGCGCGCAAGCCGCCCTCGGGCACCAGCACATACTGCGCATCGGCTTGCAGCGCCGCCAGAGTCAGGGTTTGCATGTCGAGCTGGGGCAACAAACCGACTTCGCGCAGGAGCAAAATTTCATAGGTGCGCAGTGCTGCCTGCAATAGCGCGTCCTGCCCTGCAGCAATCACCTCGACCACACGTGCATACACATCGAACAAGCCCGGGTGCGGGTCATCACGCGCCAACAGCGCCAGCAAGAGCTCATTCAAGTAATAACCCGACAACAGCGCATCGCCCTTGGGCATCACGTGGCCACCCTGCCATTCGGCGCTTTTGAGGGTGCGGATTTCGCCATCGCCGCCAAAGGCGATATGCAGTGGTTGCATGGGCAACAAAATCGGCCGGAAGCTGGAGCTCGGCCGCTTGGCCCCTTTGGCCACCAGCGCAATACGGCCGTGGTGGCGGGTGAAAACCTCCAAGATCAGGCTGGATTCGCTCCAGTCATAACGGTGCAGCACATAGGCCGGCTCTTCGCTGAAGCGCTGCGCAGGGCGACGCGTTGCCATAGTGGCCCGATCGCCTTATTCGTACCCGAACGCGCGCACGCGGGCCTCGTCGTCGGCCCAACCGGAGCGCACTTTGACCCACATTTCAATAAACACCTTGGCATCCAGCAGGCGCTCCAACTCGACCCGGGTCTCTGTGCCGATGCGCTTGATGCGCTCACCCTTGTCGCCAATCACCATGGCCTTGTGGCTGTCGCGCTCCACCACAATGGTGGCGGCGATACGCACCAGACGCTTTTGCTTACCGACCCCGGGTTCTTCCGCGAATTGGTCAATGACCACGGTCGATGTGTAGGGCAACTCGTCGCCGGTGAGGCGAAACAGCTTTTCGCGCACGGTCTCGGAGGCCAGAAATTTTTCACTGCGATCGGTCAGCTCATCCGGCGCGTACCACCATGGCTGCTCGGGTAGAAACTTCTCGCAAATATCAAGCATGCGCGCGATGTCTTTGGCGTTTTTGGCCGAAATCGGCACGAACTCCGCGAAGGCATGTCGCTGCTGCATCTCTTGCAGCCAGGGCGCCAAATCCGAGCGGCGCTCCACCTGGTCGAGCTTGTTGGCTACCAGCAGCGTCGGCACCTCTTTGCTGAGCAAGGCGAGGACTTTGGCGTCGGCCTGGTTGAACATACCGGCTTCGACTACGAACAGAATCAGGTCCACGTCGCCAACGGCGCCGACCACCGTCTTATTGAGCGACCGGTTCAGCGCGTTGTTATGGCGGGTCTGAAAACCCGGTGTATCGACAAACACAAACTGCGTTGCGCCGCGCGTGTGCATACCGGTGATGCGGTGGCGGGTGGTTTGCGCTTTGCGGGAAGTGATGCTGATCTTCTGCCCGACAAGCGCATTCATCAGCGTGGATTTACCCACATTGGGTTTGCCCACAATGGCCACCAAGCCGCATCGCTGACCCTCTTGAACCGCTGCGGGGTTCGCGCCTTTCAACCCGGTTTTAAGCAGGCCTTGCAGCATGGCGTCGAGCTCCTGGGTATCTTGGGGCGCGCCTTCGGCTGGGGGCGGCGGATTTTTCTTGGTGCTCACGGAATGGCCCTCTTTTTGATCATTTGCAACATGGCGGCCGCGGCAGCCTGCTCACCCGCGCGACGCGAGGCGCCAACACCACGCTCACGCAAATCCAGAGGCTCGATGGCGCATTCCACGTCAAAACTTTGCTGGTGCGCAGCGCCCAATATCGTGACCACGCGGTACACCGCCAACGGTCGCTTGCGCGCTTGCAGCCACTCTTGCAGTTCGGTCTTGGGGTCTTTGCCTACCGCCTGCATCGCCGGGTGGATATTGATGCCGGCAAACAAGTGCTGCACCACCCCTTGCGCGGCGGCAAAGCCAGCGTCCAGATACACGGCGCCCAGCACCGACTCGAGCGCATCAGCCAGAATCGACGGACGCTTGGGCCCGCCCGAGCGCATTTCACCCTCGCCCAGCCGCAGCAGCTCCGACAAACCAAGATCCAGCGCCAGCTTGTGCAAAGTCTCCTGGCGCACGAGGTTGGCACGGACGCGCGATAAATCGCCCTCGGCCAGGCTGCCCAGCTGTGCGTACAACATATCGGAGACGGCTAAACCCAATACCGAGTCACCCAGAAACTCCAGGCGCTCATAGTGGTCGGCAGAGAAGCTGCGGTGCGTCAGCGCGCGGCGCAGCAGGTCGAGGTCTTGAAATCGGTACTGCAAACGCAGCTGCAGCCGCTCCAACCCCTGGGTCATTGCATACGCTGGCGCACTGCCATCAATTGAAGCCGCCGATTCGCTTGAGGCTGCTGAAGTTCATCCAGACAAAAAAGGCTTTGCCCACAATATTGGCATCCGGCACAAAACCCCAGTAACGCGAGTCCAGGGAATTGTCGCGGTTGTCGCCCATCATGAAATAGTGACCCTCAGGGACTTTGCAGGTCACGCCTTCGACTGTGTATTGACAGCCTTCAGCACCAAAAAAATTGGGCTGCACCTGAACAAATGCCGGACGATTGACATCGTTCAACAATCGGTGCGGTTTGTCGCCCAGTTTCTCTTCGAACTGTTTGAAGTAGCGCATGGAATCTTCATCCAGAAAATCAGGGAGCGCGTTCGTCTCTACCACCTGGCCGTTCACGGTCAGGCGCTTGTTGAGATACGCCACGGTGTCGCCCGGCACCCCCACCACACGCTTGATGTAGTCCAGGCTGGGCTGCGGCGGGTAACGGAACACCATCACATCCCCACGCTGCGGCTTGTTGCCCTCGGTGACCTTGGTATTGATGACCGGCAGGCGTAAGCCGTAGTGGTACTTGTTCACCAGGATCAAATCGCCCACCAGGAGCGTGGGAATCATGGAGCCGGAGGGAATTTTGAAAGGCTCGAATAAAAACGATCGCAGAAGAAAGACCGTGATGATCACGGGAAACAAACCAGCGGTCCATTCCAGCCACCAAGGCTGGGCCAGCAGCGCCGCCTTCGCCTGCGCCACATCGCCGTCCACTTGTTTGATGCCCTGCTGGGACAGCGCGCGGCGGCGCTGCGCGTCGTCCGACTCCAGCTGCCCTGCGGCGCGCGCGCGGGCGGGCGCAAAAATGAATTGCTCGCCCAGCCAATAGACACCGGTGACAGCCGAAGCCAAAAACAGTAACAAGGCGAAATTGGCTTCGACCATTCCGGCAAACCAGGCACCGGCAAACGCCACGAAGGCGGCCAGCACCACAGATGTCAATGCTTGCATCAATCTTCCACTTGCAAAATAGCCAAGAATGCCTCTTGGGGGACTTCCACTGAGCCGATTTGCTTCATGCGCTTTTTACCGGCTTTTTGTTTCTCGAGGAGCTTGCGCTTGCGGGAGATATCGCCGCCGTAGCACTTGGCCAGCACGTTTTTTCGCAGCGCTTTGATTGTCTCACGCGCAATGATGTTGGCCCCGATGGCGGCCTGGATGGCCACGTCATACATCTGGCGCGAAATGATCTCGCGCATTTTGGTCACCACGGCCCGGCCGCGGTAGGTGGCTTGGCTGCGGTGCACGATGATGGACAGCGCATCGACCTTTTCGCCGTTGAGCAGGATGTCGACCTTGACCACGTCTGAGGCGCGGTATTCCTTGAATTCGTAATCCATGGACGCGTAACCGCGGCTCACCGATTTGAGCTTGTCAAAGAAGTCCAGCACGATCTCACCCAGCGGCATTTCATAGGTCAGCATGACCTGGCGGCCGTGGTAGGCCATATTCATCTGCACGCCCCGCTTCTGGTTGGCCAGCGTCATCACCGCACCGACATATTCCTGCGGCATGTACAGGTGCACCGTCACGATGGGTTCGCGGATTTCGTCCAGCCGGCCCTGGTCCGGCATCTTGGACGGGTTTTCCACCATGCGCACTTCACCGTCTACGCCCACTACCTCATAAACGACGCTGGGCGCGGTGGTGATCAGGTCCTGGTCAAACTCGCGCTCCAGGCGCTCCTGCACGATTTCCATGTGCAAAAGCCCGAGAAAACCACAGCGAAAACCAAAGCCCAGGGCCTGGGACACTTCCGGCTCGTAATGCAGCGAGGAGTCGTTGAGCTTCAGCTTCTCAAGGCTGTCGCGCAGGCCTTCGTATTGATTGGCCTCAGTGGGATACAGCCCGGCAAACACCTGGGGCTGGATTTCCTTGAAGCCCGGCAACGCCTCGGTCGCCGTCGCCGCAGCGCCGCCGGTTCCAGCCTTGATCAGCGTGATGGTGTCGCCGACTTTGGCAGCCTGCAACTCGCGGATGCCGGCAATGATGTACCCCACCTCGCCCGCTTCCAATGACATGCGCGGTTCGTTGGCGGGCGTGAAAACGCCCAGGTTATCGGCGTTGTACATGGCGCCGGTGGCCATCATCTTGAAGCGCTCACCCTTGCCCAGGCGGCCATCGACCACACGCACCAGCATGACCACACCCACGTAGGTATCAAACCAGCTGTCCACAATCATGGCGCGCAGGGCGCCATCCGGGTTGCCCTTGGGCGCCGGGATGCGCGCGACGATGGCTTCCAAAATGTCTTCCACGCCCATACCGGACTTGGCCGAGCATGGAATGGCGTCCGTCGCATCGATGCCAATCACGTCCTCAATTTCTGCACGTGCGTTATCCGGGTCAGCATTGGGCAGGTCCATTTTGTTGAGCACCGGCACCACTTCCACGCCCAGATCCAGCGCGGTATAGCAATTAGCCACCGTCTGCGCTTCCACGCCCTGGCTGGCATCGACGACCAGCAAGGCGCCTTCGCAGGCCGATAAAGATCGACTGACTTCGTAGGAAAAGTCGACGTGGCCGGGCGTGTCAATCAGGTTCAGGTTGTAAACCTCGCCATCTTTGGCGCGGTATTGCAGCGCAGCCGTTTGCGCCTTGATGGTGATGCCCCGCTCTTTTTCGATGTCCATCGAATCCAGCACCTGGTCCTGCATCTCCCGCGCTTCCAGTCCGCCGCAATGCTGGATCAAACGGTCAGCCAGCGTCGATTTGCCATGATCGATATGGGCAATGATGGAGAAATTTCGTATGTGCTGCATCCAGAAGACTTCAGGCTAGGCGGATCAAAAAATGCCGGGTGGGCAGGCAAAGAGACAAAGAAAAGGGCGCATCGATCAATGACGCGCCCTCAGCCTTCACGTTCGGGGTTGGCGCCTTGCGCGCGGCCCGAGCCATTCTAACGAAACGGTCGCTCTACTTGCCCACACGCATGAGCGTGTACTGGGTCCAGTCGCCTCGGCGGTACAGCACCACCAAGGGTTTGGCTTTGTCATGCTTGGCCAAAATGGTTTCCACGTCTTTGACGCTGGTCACCTCCATGCTGTCGAGCTGCAAAATCACATCGCCCTCCGCCAGGCCGGCCTTGGCTGCAGCCTCGGTAACCGCGTCGACGGCCACGCCCGCCTTGATTTTAAGCTCCCTGCGCTGGTTGTCGGTCAGCTCGCTGACCGACAACCCGTAGGCTTGGGCGATGCTGCTGGGCTTGGCCTTGGGCGCGGGGGCAACCGCTTTGGTCTCCATTTTTTCAGGCTCGATTTCACCGATCGTGACTTGCAGCTCTTTGGCTGCGCCTTTACGGAAAACCGTCAAAGCGCTGCGCGTACCGGGTTTGGTGGCGCCCACAAAGCGCGGCAGGTCCATCGATTTATCGATCACCCGACCATCGAATTTGATGATGACGTCGCCAGGCTCGACACCGGCCTTGTCCGCGGGCGAGCCGGCCTCAACAGCCTTGACCAGTGCCCCGGTGCTCTTTCCCAGGCCCAAGGACTCGGCAACTTCTTTGGACACCTGGTCAATTGTCACGCCGATGCGGCCACGCGAGACACGGCCTTGACTGCGCAGTTGGTCGCTGACGCGGATTGCCTCGTCAATGGGAATGGCAAACGAAATCCCCATAAAGCCGCCCGAGCGCGACATGATCTGGCTGTTGATACCCACCACCTCGCCCCGCATATTGATCAGCGGGCCGCCGGAGTTGCCCGGATTGATCGCCACATCGGTTTGGATGAAGGGCAGGAATTCACCGGTGTCGCGCTGCTTGGCGCTGACAATGCCCGCGGTCACCGAATTTTCCAAACCGAAAGGGGAGCCAATTGCCATCACCCATTCGCCCACCTTGAGGCGGTTCACGTCGCCGGTGCGTACGGCCGGCAAACCGGTGGCGTCAATCTTGACCAAGGCCACATCACTGCGTTTGTCGGAGCCGATGATCCTGGCCTTGAATTCGCGCTTGTCGGTCAACGTCACTATCACATCGTCCGCGCCTTCCACCACATGGGCATTGGTCATGATCAAACCATCGGCGCTCAGCACAAAGCCGGAGCCCACGCCCCGAGGCTGTTCCCGGGGCTGCTCATCTTGTTGCGGCGGACGCTGGCGCGGGCCGGGGCGGGGCATATTCGGCGTCGGCACGCCAAAACGGCGGAAAAA